>CAZJMO010000115.1:0-1736 GCA_964547085.1 uncultured Fibrobacteraceae bacterium
CAGCAACAGCGTGTGTTCCTGGCGCGGGCGCTGGTCCAGGACGCGCAGGTCTACTTCATGGACGAACCGTTCCAGGGCGTCGACGCGCGAACCGAGCGCGCGATCGTCGACCTGCTGAAGGAACTGCGCGCGCTGGGCCGGACCGTGGTCGTGGTGCATCACGATCTGCAGACGGTGTCGGAATACTTCGATTGCATCACGCTGCTGAACGTGCGCCGCATCGCCAGCGGATCGGTCGAGGAGGCCTTCACCGACGAGAACCTGCGCCTGGCGTACGGCGGCCGCGTGGACTTCCTGCACCGCAAGGCGCCCGCCGACGAGGCTCCCGCGCCGCGCGGCTACGGACGGATCCGGCCATGAACGTGCTCGTCGAACTGGTCACCGACTACACGCTGCGCACCGTCGCCCTGGGCTCGACGGCGCTCGGCCTGGTGGCCGGCATGCTCGGCGCGTTCGCGGTGTTGCGGCGACAGAGCCTGCTGGGCGACGCCGTGAGCCACGCGGCGCTGCCGGGCATCGTGCTGGCGTTCATGCTGACGGGCGCCAAGACGCCGCTGGTCCTGGTGATCGGCGCGGCGCTGGCGGGGTGGGCGGCGGCTCTGTCGGTGATGTTCATCGTCCGCACCACGCGCATCAAGACCGACACCGCGCTGGGCCTGGTGCTCTCGGTGTTCTTCGGCCTGGGCATGGTGCTCATGTCGGTGGTCCAGCGTTCGGCGGGCGCCGGCCAGGCCGGCCTCGACAAGTTCCTCTTCGGACAGGCCGCGGCGCTGGTCGGCGAGGATCTGGCCACCATGGCCGCCCTCGGCGCGGTCGTACTCGTGGTGCTGGCGCTGCTCTGGAAGGAATTCAAGCTGCTCAGCTTCGACCCCGCGTTCGCCGGCGCCATGGGCCTGAACGTCCGCGTACTGGACGTGATCCTGACCACGCTGCTGGTGATCGCCATCGTGATCGGCCTGCAGACCGTGGGCGTGGTCCTGATGAGCGCCATGATCGTCGCCCCGGCCGCCGCCGCGCGCCAGTGGACCGACCGCCTCGGCCGTCTGGTGCTGCTGGCCGGCGCGTTCGGCGCGCTCAGCGGGCTCGTGGGCGCGGTGCTGTCGAGCCTGGTTCCGCGGCTGCCGACGGGCCCGACGATCGTCCTGACGATGACCGTCCTGGCGGTGGTCTCGCTGCTCGTCGCACCGCAACGCGGTCTTTTCGCCGAGCACCTGCGACGCTGGCGCCAGCGCCGTCTGATCCGCGTCGACAGCGCGCGGACCGACCTCGTCCTGGCCGACCTCTACCGCCTGGCCTCCCAGCACGACCGACCGCACGACGCGCCGCACCACGCGAACGTCCTGCGCACCATGAGCGAACACGCCGGCGTGCTCCGCGCGCTGGCCGCCCTCGCCGAGCGCGGCCTCACCGCCGAACTTCCCGACGGCCAGTGGCGCCTGACCGAGGCCGGCGTCGACGCGGGAAGCAGACTCGTCCACGGCGATCGGGAGGACACGCCATGAGCGCCCCGCAAATGGAGATCCTGGCCATTGCCGTCACGGCCGCCGTGGCGTGCGCGCTGCTGGGCACGTTCCTGGTGCTGCGCCGCCTGGCCATGCTGTCGGACGCCATCAGCCACGCCATCCTTCCCGGTATCGTGATCGCGTTCTTCCTGACCGGCGACCTCACCTCGCCGTGGCTCGTCGTCGCCGCGGCGCTGACCGGCGTGGTCACCGTCGCGCTCGTGGAGGCGCTGA
>CAZJMO010000115.1:1746-9452 GCA_964547085.1 uncultured Fibrobacteraceae bacterium
GGAGGTGTCCCTGGAGCAGGTCCAGAAGCTCAACCGCCACGAACGCCGCCGCCTCGCCCGGCCCGCTGGCCGGCGCCCTGGTCGAGAGGCTGACCCGCACCCGCCGTCTCAAGGAAGACGCCGCGATGGGGCTTGTCTTCCCGGCGCTCTTCTCGCTGGGGATCGTGCTGATCACCCGCTACGCCGGCAACGTCCACCTCGACGTCGACGCCGTGCTGCTGGGCGAACTGGCCTTCGCGCCGTTCGACCGCTTCACCGTCGGCGGCGCGGACATCGGCCCGCGCGGGCTCTGGCTCATGGGCGGGATCATGCTCATCGACCTCGCGCTCGTGATGCTCTTCTTCAAGGAGCTGAAGCTGGCCACGTTCGACGCCGGTCTCGCGGCGTCGCTGGGCCTGGCGCCGGCGCTGGTCCACTACGGCCTGATGACCATGGTGTCGGTCACCGCCGTGGGCGCGTTCGACGCCGTGGGCCTGATCCTGGTGGTCGCGCTGATGATCGGCCCGCCCGCGGCCGCGTACCTGCTCACCGACCGCCTGGGCGTGATGCTGGGGCTGGCGGCGCTGCTGGGAGCGGTGTCGGCGGGCTTCGGTTTCTGGCTGGCGATCCTGCTGGACGCGTCGATCGCCGGCTGCATCGCCGTCGGCGTGGGCGCGGTGTTCGTCGTGGTCTTCCTGGCCGCCCCGGGCCGCGGCCTGATCGCCGTCCTGCGGCGCCGCCATCGACAGCGGTGGGAATTCGCGCAGGTCATGCTCACGATCCACCTCGCGCAGCACGAGGGCCAGCCCGACGAGGACGAGGAATCGCGCGTCGAACACCTGCACGGCAAGCACGTCGGCTGGACCACGGACTTCACCACGCGCGTGGTGTCCCAGGCCGTCCGACGCGGGTTCGTCCGTCGCGACGGCCGCCGGCTGCGGCTGACCGACCTCGGACGCGCCGAGGCCGGCCGGGCGCTCACCGGCATGGGCGCCTGACGACGACGCCTCAGTCCTCCGTCACCCGCACCGTCGACGGCACCAGCGCGTACGCCGCGGGGATCACCACCAGCGTCAGCAGCGTCGACAGCAGCAGGCCGCCGGCCACCGTGATCGCCAGCGGCGACCGCAGTTCGCTTCCCTGCCCGAAGCTGAGCGCCATGGGCAAGAGACCGAGCACCGTCGTGGCGGTGGTCATCAGGATGGGCCGCAGACGCGCATGCCCGGCGCGGATCACGGCCTCACGCTTATCCAGGCCGGCGCGGCGATAGCGGTTCACCGTGTCGATCAGGACGATGGCGTTGTTGACGACGATGCCCACCAGCATCACCGCGCCGATCAGCACGATCACCGTGACGGTGGTGTCGGTCAGGACCAGGGCGGCCACCACGCCGACGAGCGCCAACGGGATCGTGAACAGCACGATCAGCGGGTGGAGGAAGCTCTCGAAGGTCGCGGCCATGACCAGGTAGACCAGGAACACGGCCAGCGCGAGCGCGAACCGCAGGCTCTTGAAGCTGACCTCCATCTCCTCGTTCTGGCCGCCCAGATCCAGCGTGATGCCCTCGGGCGGCGGGTTGTCGGCCAGGACCCGGCGCACGTCGTCGACCGCGCCGCCGAGGCTGCGGGACTCCAGATTGGCCGACACCACCGCCGCGCGCTGCTGCTGCAGGCGGTGGACCTCGGCCGGGCCGCGATCCAGCCGCACGTCCGCGACCGTCACCAGCCGCAACGGCGCCCCGTCCACGCCCGGCACCACCAGCGAGCGCACGTCCTCGAGGCTGCTGCGGTCATCCTGCCGGTTGCGCACACGGATGTCGATCTGGCGATCCTCTTCCTTGAAACGTGTCGGCACCGCGCCCTGGACCCGGTCCTGGAGCGCCTGCGACAGCGTGGCCATGTCCAGGTCGAGCGCGCCCAGACGGTCGCGGTCGAAGATCACCTGGAGTTCCGGGTTGCCGGCCTCGAGGCTCGACCGCACGTCGACCAGGCCGGGGATGTCCGCGAGGCGTCGCGCCACTTCGAGCGAGTAGCCGCGCAGGAGATCCAGATCCTCGCCGAAGAGTTCGACCTCGATCGGCGTCTTGAGCGTGAAGTACGCCGGGCGGCCGAAACGGGTCTCGAGCGCCGGGATGTCGGCGAACGACCGGCGCAACCGGTCGGCCACGACCATCTCCAGCGCCTCGTCGCCGCGGTCCGCGAGCACCACGTTGAGCTGGCCCAGGTTCTCGGATTTCGTGTTGGTCGTCACTCCCCCGGCGCCCGAACGGCTGCCGACCGTGGCGTACTGGAGTTCGACGCCGTCCATGCCGTCCGCGGTGGCCTCCATGACCTGCAGAACGCGGTCGGTCGCCGCCAGGCTCGTGCCCTCGGGCATTTGCGCCTCGAAGAAGAATTCGCCCTCGCTCAGCTCGGGAATCAGTTCCACGCCGAGCGTGCGCGCACCCCAGACGCTGCCCGCGAACAGCCCGAACGCGACGGCCAGGGTGAGCACCCGGCGCGTCACCGCGCGTGTGAGCAGGCGATCGTAGAACGCGCTCACGGCGCCCAGGGAGAACAACGCCCGACGGTCGGCCGCGGTCACCGCCGCGTCATCGGTCGCGTCGGCCGCGCCTTCGGCGCCGCCGCCGCGGCCGCCCAGCGCGCTGAGCATGGGAATGAGCGACACCGCCACCAGCAGCGACGCCAACAGCGAGAACGTCACGGTCAACGCCTGGTCGCGGAAGAGCTGCCCGGCGATACCCTCGACGAAGACGATCGGCAGGAACACGGCCACCGTCGTGAGCGTCGACGCGGTGACCGCGGCGCCCACCTCGCTGGTTCCCTCGACCGCCGACCGCGCGAGCGACATCCCCTGCTTGCGGCGCCGCGCGATCGACTCGAGCACCACGATGGAGTTGTCCACCAGCATGCCGATGCCGAGCGTCAGACCGCCCAGCGACATCAGGTTGAGCGAGATGTCCAGCTCGTACATGAGAATGAACGTGGCGAGCACCGAGAGCGGGATCGACAGCGCGATGATGAGTGTCGAACGCACGTGGCGCAGGAACAGGAAGAGCACGATCACCGCGAGCAGGCCGCCGATCAGCGCGGCGTTGCGCACCTCCTCGATCGCCTTCGCGATGAACACCGACTGGTCGAAGAGAACGTCCAGGTGCATACCCTCGGGCAGCTTGCCGTTCTCCCACTCGGCCAGGCGTTCGTGCAACGCGCGGGAGACGGTCACCGCGTTGGCGTCGCCCTCGCGGAAGACCGCGATCTCCACCGACTCCCGACCGCCCACGCGGGTGATCTCCTCGCGCTCCTTCGAGCCCCAGGAGACGTCGGCCACGTCGCGGACGCGGACCCGGCCCTGAACGATGATGTCGGCGATTTCCTCAACGTTGTCGTACTCGTTGATCGTGCGCACCAGGAACTGCTCGTCACGACCGCGCAGCGCGCCGCCGGGCAGGTTCAGGTTGCCGGCGCCCACGGCGTCGCGGACGCTGCTGAGCGGGATGCCGAGCGCCGCCAGACGTTCCTGGTCCACCGCGACCTGGATCTCCTCCTCCAGGCCGCCCTTGATCTGCGCCGAGGCGATGCCGGGCACGGTCTCGAGGTCGGGCTTGAGCTGGCGATCGGCGACGCGGCGCAGGACGGTCAGGTCGGCGTCGCCGGAGAAGGCCAGGCGCACGACCGGGTCCAGGCTCGGGTCGTAGCGCAGGACCAGCGGGTCCAGCGCGCCCTCGGGCAGGATCAGGCGATCCAGCTTCTCCCGCACCTCGAGCGAGAGCATGCCCATGTCGCTGCCCCAGTCGAATTCCAGGGTGACCTCGCTGATCCCGGCGCGGCTCACCGAATGGATGGTCGTCAGGCCGCGCAATACGCCGACCACTTCCTCCACCGGCCGCGTCACGAGGTTCTCCACCTCTTGCGGCGCGGTGTCGGGGAACTCGGTCTGGACCACGAGCGACGGGTAGCTGATGTCGGGCAGCAGCTCGATGGACAGGCGCCCGAGCGCGACCCAGCCGAACGCGACCAGCGCGATCGACGCCATGATCACCGACACCGGACGGCGGACCGACAGATCGACAAAGCCGCGCATCAGGACTCCTCGAGGATCTTGAGGCCTTGGCCGTGCTTGAGTGAGCGCTGGCCCTTGACCACGACGCGCTCGCCGGGCTGGACGCCGGTGAGGATCTCGGCGCGGTCGTCGTCCGTGAAACCGACCTCGGCGATGCGGCGTTCGGCTTTGACGGTGTCGTCCTCGCCTTCGAGAGCCACGTAGAGCACGGTCTCGCCCTTCTCGGTGACCACGGCGGTGCGCGGCACCAGGACGGCGTCGGGGCGCAACTCGGTGACGATGTGCACCTCGGCGAAATCGCCGGGCCGCGTGCCGGCCGGATAGTCGGTGACCTCGACGGTCACCTTGATGGTGCCGCTCTGCGGGTCGATGACCGGGCTGATCAGGGTGATGCGGCCGGTGAGATCCTGGCGCGTGCTGTCCAGGACCAGCTCCACCTCCTGGTCCAGCTCGAGGCGCCGGAACTCGCGGCTGGGCACGTGGACGCGCGCCAGCAGCGGGTGCACGTCGGCGACGGCGTAGACGGCCGTGCCCACGGCGACGTTCTGGCCCGCGTCGACGAGGCGCTGCGTGACCACGCCGGCGAACGGCGCGGCGACCGTGGCGTACGAGAGGTTCAGGCGCGCCAGACCTTCCTCGGCCTCGGCGCTGGCGAGATTGGCGCGCGTGGTCTCGAACTCTTCCTCGCTGGCCAGTTCCTCGACGCGCATCTGGCGCATACGCTCGAACGCGGCACGGAGCTGCGCCGTCGCGGCAGCGGCCTGCTCCACGCGGAAACGGTACTCGTCGTCCCCGATTCGCAGCAACGGCGCGCCGGCCGGCACGGTGTCGCCTTCCTCGGCGATGATCTCGGCGACGACGCCGTCGGCCCGCGCCAGGACCTCGGCGGTCTTCTCCGCCTCGAGACTGGCTGTGGCCCGATAGTAGGTGGCGATCGGACCGTTGACGACCGTGGCGACGGCCACCGGAGCCGGAGGCGTAACGAGGCTGGCCTGCTCGGCGCCGCCCGCACGCTGAGCCACGGCCTCGTCGCTGCCGCCACAACCGGCGACAACGAGCACTAGCAACAGGACGAGAAGATTCACGATGCGCATGGGGCCCTCTCACTGGTCGGCGGTCAATCTATCAGCGGCCATTCAGAATATCGCTTACGGCGAAGATGTCGCCAAGGTTCTCGATAATTCGACATCCGGAAACACGATTCCGCGACCGCCGACAACGTCGGAACTGGAACCCGGACACCACCTCCGTTATGATACACGCCGTCGTCCCGGCCACGAACACAGGAGACCAAGAACCCGGAGGCCTTCCATGCCCCGCCTTCTGCCCGCGCTCTGCCTGCTCACAGTGCTGCTGTCGGCCGCCTCGACGACCGCACAGGAACCAGCCACGGCGCAGGACCTCGCCGCCCGCTTCGAGTCCCAGGGCCACACGCTGGACATGCTCTACAAGAAGATCGACGACCTGCTCTGGTTCGAACGCGTGGGCGACGTGGCGACCGTCGACAAGGTCCGCCTCTGGGGTCCGCCCCGCTGGAAGGAAGACAGCGACACCGCCATCGGCGCCGGCCAGCCGCTCAAGTTCTGGGCCTACGTCTTCATCCCCGCCCAGATCGACCGCAGCCGGAAGGCGCCGCTCCTGGTCTTTCCCCACGGCGGCGTCCACGGCGACTTCACCACGTACTACACGCACATCGTGCGGGAACTGCTGGCGCAGGGCTACGTGATCGTGGCGCCCGAATACCGCGGTTCCACCGGCTACGGCCGCACCTTGTACGAGAACATCGACTACGGCGGCCTCGAGACCGAGGACGCCCACGCCTGCCGCGCATACATGCTCGAGAACTACGACTTCGTCGACGCGGGCCGTGTCGGCATGATCGGCTGGTCGCACGGCGGCCTGATCAGCCTGATGAGCGTCTTCAACCACCCCGACGACTACGCCTGCGCCTACGCCGGCGTCCCCGTCTCCGACCTCATCGCCCGCCTCGGCTACCTCGGCGAGGACTACGCCTCGCTCTACTCCGCCGACTACCACATCGGCCAGACCATCGAGGAGAACATCCAGGAGTACAAGCGCCGCTCGCCCGCCTGGAACGCCGACAAGCTCCAGACTCCGCTCCTGGTCCTCTCCAACCGCGGCGACGAGGACGTCAACGTTCTCGAGGTCGAGCACCTCATCCAGGCGCTCAAGGCCGCAGGCAAGGAATTCGAGTCCGACATCTACGACATCGCCGGCGGCCACAGCTTCGACCGACTGGACACGCGCGAGGCGCAGGAGATCCGACTGCGCGTCTACCGGTTCCTGGCGCGCCACCTGGAGCCCCCGCGGACGTTCGCGAACGTCGAGGAACTGCACGCGGCGGGATACCGGTGAGACGCCCACTCTCCCGCCGCTCGTGGCTCCTGATCGGCGCGCTGGTCGTGCTCCTGGCGCCGCTGTTCGTGGGCGTGCCCATCCGCCTGCGCCACGACCCGCTGATCGGCCCGCTGGGCGCCCGCTACCACGTCGCCCTCTTCGCCGTCCTGACGATCCTGCTGCACGCCTACGGGCCGCTCGCCCGCCGTCTTCCGGCGGTGGTCGCGGTCTGCCTGGCGCTGGGCGGCGTCTCGGAATGGCTGCAATCGTTCGTCGGCCGCTCGGCCATGTTCATGGACTGGTACCAGGACGCCCTGGGCATCGGGCTGGGCACCTGCTGGATCATGGCGCGACGGGCTCCCCGAATTGCGCTGCCGGCGGCGATCGTCCTGCTCGGCCTGGTCGCCTGGCCGCTCCGGGGCCTTCCGACCGCTGTCCGCGAAGCACACGCCGCCGCGGCCCGATTCCCCCTGCTCGACGATTTCGAACGCCCCGACGCGATCGCGCTGTGGTCCGGGCACATGGGCGGCGAACCGACGTGGGTGGCGGCCCCCGGCCACGGCCACGTCCTCCAGATGGACCGCAAGGGCGATTCGCCGTGGCCCGGCGTCGTCTCGCGCAAGTTCCCGTACGACTGGCGCGGTTACGCGGTCCTGCGCATCGACTGCCGCCTGCAGGCGCCGTCCCCGGACAGCCTGCGCGTCGCGGCCTGGATCGCCGACCGCCGCTCGGCCCACGAATCCGATTTCGCCACGCGCGGGATGGTCGTCGGCCACACCTGGCGCACCCTGACCGTCCCGCTCGCCGACCTGGTCACCCACCACGACGCACGCCCGCTCGATCTGGCCGAGATCACGACCGTGTCGATCTTCTGCGTCGCCGGCGACCGACGCGACGTGACCCTGCAGATCGACAACCTCCGGCTCACCGACCATTGACGCGACGGCTCCCGCCTGCTAACTTGCCGCAGTTCCTTTAAGCGAGGCCCGTGAGCCCGGAAGGACCCTCACATGAACACGCGCGGCGACAACACGACAACCCCCAGCGCCTCGGGCGCCGCGGGGCTTTTTTGTGCCCTGGAGCGCGACGGGTCCAACACCTTTAACCGGCGTCCGTGAGCGTCGGAAGGAGTCCAGCGATGCACAGCACCATCGATCCCGTCCCCCGCAGCGTAAAGTTCCAGGCCCCCGGCGAAGCTCCCACGGCCGAGCACGTCGGCCGCGTCCGCACCGTCCTGATCGCCGCCCTCGACGCCATGGTGGCCGACCACGGATTCCGCCTCGAGACCGGCGCCGATCCGAACGAGG
>CAZJMO010000116.1:0-5813 GCA_964547085.1 uncultured Fibrobacteraceae bacterium
GGCCAGAGCCAGGCCTGTGGCAAATTTGGCGAATTCAGAAGGCTGGAGGCTGAAGCTCGTGTGCCTGGCGCTGAATCTGCGGCGCATGAGTGCTCTGGCAGCACGCTGAAGGACAAAGGATGACCGCAATCAGGCCCCGACAACGCGCTCAGCGAGGCCAGCCGAAGCCCCGAAGGTCGATGCGGACCGCGGCGACGCTCATCGCTGGCCAAAACGGCCGCGTTCGGTGGCCGTTGGCCTCAATCACATGCTGGGCGGAAATCTGCCGCCCACACTCCTAGCCCAACCCCCGGTCGACGATGTGTCGGGCGACATGAAAGACGGTCAGTTCTGAATGTCGCTTGACAACGATGTTCGCTTGACGGCGGAGGCCCGCCGCAGCACTGCCCCATGCGAGCGTTTCAGCTGACCGCCGGAGCGCTAGCTCTCGGTCGACCGGGTTACCCGCGCCCAAATGGTCGTCTGCCGCCCGCCGGACCACTGTCCGGTGCTACAGCAAATCTGCGAACTCGCTGGCGGCTCGATGCGAAGCACGACAGCCCGTCCCCGCGCAGCGGGGACGGGCCCGATACAGAGAACCTGCGGAAGTCACATCGGCTCCGCATCATGTCGCGTATCGTCCGCGCAGATAGTCGAGGTAGGGCCTCGACGCTTCGTTGACGTACGGCGACAACATCACCAGCAGGTGATACGCCACAGCCCTTGTTCCAGAAACAGATCCTCGGGCCCCGACGGGCAGGAGGTTCTCGAATGAATGCCATGCCGTGTTGGCGAGCACGGCCTGGAGGACCAGGGCCGTCAACTGCTCGTCGGTGGCGTCGATGACCTGCAGACCGCGCAGCTTTTCGAGCACGGCGCGCATGGCGGCAATGCGCCGGCCGACGAGTTCGCGCAGCGGAACGACGAGCGCCGGATACTCCCGCACGAGAAAGTCGACGTCGCGCAGGATGAAGCGGTACTGATCGATCACCTCGAGCGCGAGGTGCATCGTCATCCACAGGTCCTCGATGGCCTCGACGGACTCGTGCGAATCTGCGAATGGCCTTAGCGACTCGGTCAGCCTGCGCAGCAGCCAGCCGACCAGATCCTCCTTCTTCTTGAAGTGGTAGTGGAGGTTGCCCGGGCTGATGTCCAGCTCGGTGGCGATGCGATTGGTCGATACCTGGGCCAGACCCTCGTCATTAAAGAGGGTTCGGGCCGCTTCCAGGATGCGGTCGCGCGTTCTCACGAATCAGCGGCAGCCGCGCCCCTTGGGCACCGGCCCGAGCGCTTCCAGCCGCTGCTGCAGCTCGGTCACCTGCTCGCGCAGCCGGGCGATTTCCGCTGGATCCGGGTACCCGAGACGTCGCAGTGCGGCGGCTATGCGCTGGTCGAGCACGTCCTCAAAGGCAGGCAGAGGGGTCAGCGCGCGCAGGCCCTTGTTCAGCAGGGACTTGCGCGCGTCGAGCAGGTGCTCTGCCGCCTGGAGTGCGCGCCGCGCGCCGCCGTCGAGCGCCGGTTCCTGCGGCTTCGGTGATCGCCGGGGTGAGGACGTCGCCCCCCGGCGCTGCTTGGAGGAGGGTGGCTCCTGCTTTGCCATGGCGCTTTGCACGGTCGACGCGTTGCTGTTTGCGTCAGGCGCGGCGACCAGCACCGGCCTTGCGGCGTGCGGGCTTGCGCTTCACCGCGACCGGCGTCGCGTCGACGACTTCGCCTTCGAGGCGTGATGCAGCGCGCCCGGCGCGCTCGGCGACGAACCCGGCCACGTCGCGACCGGCGACCGCAATCGGCTGCACGATGATGATCGCGCTGGCCAGTGGCAACGGAGCAAGTGCGGCTTCCAGGTACGCCACACGACCCGACAGGCGCTTGACGCTGGCGGTGGCGGTGTTGACGACCGCCTGCACGGCATGAGTCGACGACGTGGTCAGCGGATCGATGCCCTTGGCATACAGGCCGGTGACTTCACGCTGCGCAGCGACGAGATCGTGACGCAGTTGTTCGCTCAGGCGCGCACCGTGGCGTGCGACCAGTCCGTCCCAGCCGGCATCCACGCGGCCGATGACGCGGTTGCCCCCGCTGCGGCAGACGCCGATCAAGGCCTGGGCGGTCTGGCTGCAGGACTGCAGAGTGTCATTGGCGGCGGCTGACAGGTTCGAAGTGCTCATGCTCATTTCCTTTCGAGGTGTGTTTCAACGAGGCCCGCGTTCTCGGCAACCGACGGCACGCGAGGGCCTGGACTGCATTGTTCCGATCGGCCCTAGATCTCGAAACCTAGCGCTGCTCGAAAGTTAGAGCGCGGGCACTACGTGACGGACACCCGTGCGCTTTCCCCGGCGGGCTCAGCCTTCGTACTTGAACGACAACTGCACGCGGGCGCGGTACGCGACCACCTTGCCGTCTTCGACCTTCATGTCCAGCTTGCCGACCTCCGCCACCCGAAGGTCGCGCAGCGTCTTGGACGCCGCCTCCACGGCATTGCGCGCCGCGACTTCCCAGGACTCGGGACTGGTGCCGATCACTTCAGTGATGCGATAGACGCTGGACTCGTTGCTTGCACTGGGCTTCTTGGCCATCTTTCTTCTCCTGGTGAATGCGTTGACTGTCAACTCGGGTTGATGAAACGACCCCGGCGAGCCGCAAGGAGCAGGCTCATCGCAGTTGCTTCTTGACGCGCTCGACTCTCGATGCACGGGCGATGGCTTGTTCGATCATGTCCTTGGCGTCCGCCGCGTCCCCCATCCGGCGACTTTCGACCATTTGCCCGGTTCGAGGTCCTTGTAGTGCGCAAAGAAGTGCTCGATCTGCCGCCACAAGATCTCGGGCAGATCGGTGTAGTTGTGCACATGGGTGTAGCGCTGGGTCAGCCGGCTGACGGGAACTGCGACGATCTTCTCGTCCCCTCCGCCTTCGTCCACCATTCTGAGCACGCCGACCGGACGTACTGAAATGGCGCCGCCGGGCAACAGCGGCCGGGTGTTCACCACGAGCACATCGCAGGGGTCGCCATCGTCGGAAAGCGTGTGCGGGATGAAGCCGTAGTTGCCGGGGTAGCGCATCGGCGTGTAAAGAAAACGATCGACGACGAGCATGCCCGCTGCCTTGTCCGTCTCGTACTTGATCGGCTCGCCGCCAACCGGCACCTCGATGACGGCATTCACTTCATTCGGTGGATCGCTGCCGATCGGCAGATGGTCAAGGTGCATTTGGCGAGCCTTTCGACTGGGGACATTGGCGCGATCAATTGGGGGGCCGTTGGCGCAGGGCGGACTGCAGTTGCCTGAATTCCAGAAGATCTGCTTGCAGACGCCGAGCCAGGACGGCGAGCGCTTCCCGTTGGGTCGAGCTGGCCAGGGCCATCATTTCGCGCACGCTGGCCAGCGTCAACTCCACCGCGCCGCGCGCCAATTCGTCAACGTGCGCGACGGTCTCGCGCGCGCCTGCGTGGCTCATCAGCTTGCCGACCGCGCGCAGCTCGGAGAGGGCTTCGCGCAACGTGTCGATGCGGCGCTCCAGCAGCGCCTGCACGCCGGCGACCGACATGCGGCCCGCTTCGATCAGCGCGTGCGCGTCCTCGCGTCGCGACCGGGCCAGGGCCGCGGCCACTTGCTTGAGCGTGGCAGGTCCGGCCTGGGGCTCGGCTGCGCTCGCCACCGTCCTTTGCGGGCTGCGCTTGCTGGCGGGTGGAGCCTTCGCAGCGGTGCGGCGCTGCTGGGCCGGCGTCGAAGCGCGTGCCTTTGCCGGCTTTGGCGTGCCCGCCTTCTCGCGATCGGGCGTGCCGATGGAGGCCTTGCCGCGACTCATCGAGGCCGCCTGTTGCCAGCCGCACCGCGGAAGCCGACCGCCATCTCGAACGCCCGGCGCGTGAACGACAGCACCTCCGCGAAGTCCTCGTCGTCGGGCTTGCGCGCGGCATCGTTGCCGCGGTAGATGTTGGCGAGCTCGCGCTCGCGCGCGCCCTGCACCGCCAGCTTGCCGACGCCCAGCGACTCCAAGGTCTTCCACAGCTCCGGGTTGTATTGGCGCGTGAGCGACATCGCCACCGGGATCGGATCGTTGCGACCCAGCACGCCGGCCAGGCGCAGCACGATCTCGAACGGCAGGGTTGCCACACCGCCTTCGGCCTCCTCGAGCAGCTTGGCATCGCCCAGTCCGACCGCCTCGCTCAGTTCGCGCGCCGTCAAGCCGGCCGCCTCGCGCCAGCGCCGCAACTGGGTGCCGGCTTTGGCGACCGCCTGCTTTCGCTTGGGGTCCTTGACGCGCGCCTGCGCGAGACTGAGACCGATGTCCGCGGCGCTGCCGGTCACGCTCAGCAGCGTGTCGGCCCACGAACGCACCTGGCGCGCCAGTGCGAACAGCGGCAGGTCGGGCGTGGCGGTCTTCGCGCTGGCGGCGCGCTGCCGGCTTCGCGGGGGAGCGACGGTCTTGCGTGGCACGTCGTGGTCCCTCCCTCAGGTGCGCAGTGCGGCGGTCAGTTCGGGCACCGCAGCAAACAGGTCGGCCTCGAGCCCGTAGTCGGCGACGCTGAAGATCGGTGCCTCGGGATCCTTGTTGATCGCGACGATCACCTTCGAGTCCTTCATGCCTGCCAGGTGCTGGATGGCACCGGAGATGCCGCAGGCCACGTACAGCTGCGGCGCGACGATCTTGCCGGTCTGCCCGACCTGCCAGTCGTTGGGCGCATAGCCTGCATCGACCGCGGCCCGGCTCGCGCCGAGCGCGGCGCCCAACGCGTCGGCCAGAGGCGTCAGCACTTCGCCGAACTTCTCCGCCGAACCGAGGCCGCGTCCGCCGCTGACGATGATCTTGGCCGCCGTGAGTTCCGGGCGGTCGAGCTTGGCGATCTCGGCGCCGACGAAGAGCGAGGTGCCCGCGTCCTGCACCGCCGGCGTGAGCACCAGACGTGCATCGCCTCCATCCACGGGCGCGGCGTCGAAGGCCGTGGTGCGTACCGTGAGAACCTTGATGCGGTCCTTGCTGCGCACGGTGGCGATGGCATTTCCGGCGTAGATCGGCCGCTCGAAGGTGTTCAGCGACACGACTCGGGTCACGTCGCTGATCTGGGCCACGTCGAGCCCGGCTGCCACGCGCGGCGCCACGTTCTTGCCATGGGCCGTTGCCGGAAAGACGATGGTCTCGTACTCGCCGGCCACGGCGAGCACCTGGGCGGCGATGTTCTCGGCCAGCTGTCCCTCCAGTGCCGCCGCATCGGCATGCACAACGCGCGCGACGCCTGGCACGGCGGCGGCGGCCTGGGCGACCGCGGCGGCTTGGTGCCCCGCCACCAGCACATCCACCGAAACGCCGAACGCGGCGGCGGCCGTGACGGCATTGAGCGTGGCCACCTTCAGCGACCGGTTGTCGTGTTCCGCGATGACGAGGACGGCCATGGCAGGTTTGCTCCTGAGTGTGTCGAGGGTGATAGCGAGCGCGTCACATGCCGGCGTAGTTCGGTCCGCCGCCGCCTTCGGGCGTCACCCAGACGATGTTCTGCGTCGGGTCCTTGATGTCGCAGGTCTTGCAGTGCACGCAGTTCTGCGCGTTGATCTGCAGCCGGTCGCCGCCGTCGGCGTTCTGCACGAATTCGTACACGCCCGCGGGGCAGTAGCGGCTCTCGGGCCCGCCGAACTGCGAGAGGTTGATCCGCACCGGAACCGTGGCATCCTTCAAAGTCAGGTGCGCCGGCTGGTTCTCTTCGTGGTTGGTGTTGCTTACGAAGACCGACGACAGGCGGTCGAAGCTCAGCCGGCCATCGGGCTTCGGGTACGCGATGGGCTGGAAGCCGCTGGCCGGCTGCAATGCCTCGTGATCGGCCTTGTGGTTGTGCAGCGTCC
>CAZJMO010000116.1:5823-9334 GCA_964547085.1 uncultured Fibrobacteraceae bacterium
GGGGTCTTGATGCCGAGCTTGGGCAGCAGCCACTGCTCGATGCCGGTCATCAGGTTGCCGACCCACTTGCCCTTCTTGAACCAGAGCTTGAAGTTGCGCGTCTGCAGCAACTCCGCGTTGAGCCAGCTCTTCTCGAACGCCTCGGGGTAGGCAGTGAGCTCATCCTGGGCGCGGCCCGCAGCGAGCGCTGCCGCCATCGCTTCGGCGCAGAGCATGCCGGACTTGATCGCCGCGTGGCTGCCCTTGATGCGCGCCGCGTTCAGGTAGCCGGCGTCGCAGCCGATCAGCGCGCCGCCCGGGAACACCGTCTTCGGCAGCGCCTGCGGCGTGCCGTTGTTGATCGCCCGCGCGCCGTAGCCGATGCGCTTGCCGCCTTCGATGTTCGCGCGGATCGCCGGGTGCGTCTTCCAGCGCTGCATCTCCTCGAACGGGCTCAGGTACGGGTTGGCATAGTCGAGACCGATCACGAAACCGAGCGTGACCTGGTTGTCCGCCAGGTGGTAGAGAAAGCCGCCGCCGAAGGTGTCGCCCGCCATCGGCCAGCCCGCGGTGTGCACCACGCGGCCGGGCTGCGCCTTGTCGGCAGGCAACTCCCACAGCTCCTTGATGCCGATCGCGAAGGTCTGGGTGTCGCGTCCTTCTGTCAGCTTGTACCTGGCGAGCAACTGCTTGCCCAGGTGGCCGCGCGCGCCCTCGGCGAAGACCGTGTACTTGCCGCGCAGTTCCATGCCGAGCTGGAAGTTCTCGCCAGGCTCGCCTTCCTTCGTGATGCCCATGTTGCCGGTCGCCACGCCCGCGACGCATCCCTGCTCGTCGTACAGCACCTCGGCCGCGGCAAAGCCCGGGAAGATTTCGACGCCGAGCGCTTCGGCCTGCTGCGCCATCCACTTGACGACGTTCGACAGGCTGACGACGTAGCAACCGTCGTTGTGCAGGTTGCGCGGCACCAGCCAGTCGGGGGTGCGCGTGCTGCCGGATTCGCTCAGGAACAGCACGTCGTCGCCGGTCACCGCCTGGTCCAGTGGGGCACCCAGCTTCTTCCAGTCCGGGAACAGCTCGTCCATCGCGCGCGGGTCCATCACGGCGCCCGAGAGGATGTGCGCGCCGGGCTCCGAACCCTTCTCGAGCACGACGACGCTCGCGTCCGGCGCAAGCTGCTTCAACCGGATCGCGGTGGCGAGCCCGGCCGGCCCGGCGCCGACCACGACGACGTCGTAGTCCATGGCCTCGCGCGGGCCGTGGGTGGCGATGAGTTCCTGCGTGTTCATCATGTCCATCCGGTCCTGTCGAGGCTCAGACCACCTTCGCTTCATTCTTCAGCTTGTCGACCAGAGCCGCGACGTCGGCGACCTTGACGCCGGCCTTGCGCCCCGACGGTTCGCGCACCGACAGCGTCTCCAGGCGAGGTGCCACATCGACGCCGAGGTCGGCGGGCTTGAGTACGGCCAGCGGTTTCTTCTTCGCCTTCATGATGTTGGGCAGGGTGACGTAGCGCGGTTCGTTCAGGCGCAGGTCGGTGGTCACGACCGCCGGCGTGGCGAGGCTCACTGTTTCCAGCCCGCCGTCGACTTCGCGCGTGACGCGCACACGACCGTCCTCGACCTCGACCTTGCTCGCGAAGGTCCCCTGCGGCCGACCCAGCAGCGCGGCGAGCATCTGGCCGGTCTGGTTGCAGTCGTCGTCGATCGCCTGCTTGCCGAGAATCACCAACGCGGGCTTCTCCTGCTCGACCAGTGCCTTCAGCAGCTTGGCCACCGCCAGCGGCTGCAGTTCTTCGCCGGTCTCGACCAGGATGCCGCGGTCGGCGCCGATCGCCATCGCGGTGCGCAGCGTCTCCTGGCATTGCGCCACGCCACACGAGACGGCGACGATCTCGCTCGCCACGCCTTTCTCCTTCAACCGCACCGCCTCCTCGACGGCGATCTCGTCGAAGGGGTTCACGCTCTTCTTGACGTTGGCGATGTCCACGCCGGTGCCATCGGCCTTGACGCGCACCTTGACGTTGTAGTCCACCACCCGCTTCACGGCGACGAGGATCTTCATGGCGCGGCTCTCGATCAGAACTGGTCTTCGCCGAGCGCCATCGTGCTGGCGCCGGCGTGCATGGTCGCTTCGGCGAGCCCGCGTGCGCGAGACAGATCCTGGTCGGCGAAGAAGCGCGCGGTCGCGATCTTGGCGCGGTAGAAGTCCGCATCGCCGGAGTCGGCTGCGAGCTTGCGCTGCGCCGCCAGCGCGGCACGGGCCATCTGCCAGCCGCCGCACACCACGCCGCAAAGGTGCAGGAACGGCACCGCGCCGGCCAACACCGCGTTGAGATCCTGCCCACCGGTGGCGAGGATCCAGCGCATGCTGTCGGCGAGGCTCTTCGAGCCCTCGCGCAGGCGCGCGCCGATCGCGTGTAGCTGTGCGTCGTCGCCGGCCTCGAGCTGCGCGCACACGCCGTCGATCTGCGCCAGCAGCGCCTGCATCGAGCGCCCGCCGTCGCGCAGCACCTTGCGCCCGATCAGGTCGTTGGCCTGGATGCCGGTCGTGCCCTCGTAGATCGTGGTGATGCGCGCGTCGCGCAGGTGCTGCGCGGCACCGGTCTCCTCGATGAAACCCATGCCGCCGTGCACCTGGATGCCGGTGGAGGCCACCTCGATGCCGGTCTCGGTGCACCAGCCCTTGAGGATCGGGATCAGCAGGTCGACGCCGGCGTGCGCCGCACTGCGCGCCGCCTCGTCGCCCGCACGATGGGCTTGGTCGAACATCGCCGCGACCACGTAGGCCAGCGCGCGCATCGCCTCGACGCGCGACTTCATGCTCATCAGCATGCGCCGCACGTCCGGATGCCGGATGATCGGCACGCTCGGGCCCTTGGGCGCGGTGGCGTCCTTGCCTTGCACGCGCTCCTTGGCGTTGGCCAGGGCCTGCTGGTAGGCGCGCTCGGCCACGCCCAGCCCCTGCACGCCGACGCCGAAGCGCGCCTCGTTCATCATGATGAACATATATTCGAGACCGCGGTTCTCCTCGCCGATCAGGTAGCCGATCGCGCCCGGGCCGTCGCCGAAGGCGAGCACCGCGGTCGGGCTGGCGTGGATGCCCATCTTGTGTTCGATCGAGACGCAGCGCACGTCGTTGCGCGCACCGAGCGAGCCATCGTCGTTAACGAGAAACTTCGGCACCACGAACAGCGAGATGCCCTTCACGCCCTCGGGCGCGGTGGGGGTGCGCGCGAGCACCAGGTGGACGATGTTGTCGGTGAGGTCATGCTCGCCGAAGCTGATGAAGATCTTCTGGCCCTGGATCAGGTAGTGGTCACCATTGGGCGTGGCCTTGCTGCGGATCAGGCCGAGGTCCGAGCCGGCCTGGGGCTCGGTCAGGTTCATCGTGCCGGTCCACTCGCCCGAGACCATCTTGTGCAGGAAGCGCTGCTTCTGCTCGTCGCTGCCGCGCAGGAACACCGCTTCGATCGCCCCCTGGGTCAGCAGCGGCGCCATCGAGAACGCCATGTTCGACGCGTTCCACATCT
>CAZJMO010000117.1:0-9329 GCA_964547085.1 uncultured Fibrobacteraceae bacterium
GGTCCGCGGACTAACACACGGTAAGCCAGGGACCCAGCCGCTCCATAATCTCTAGCCCGGCGCCGACGCGTCGGAAACCCGATGCCCGCCCGGATTGCCAGTACGGTAATCCGGGCGGCGTCGTATTCGGCGGCGGCGGTGTAGCACTTGACCATGTCCGGAGGCAGCGCCTACCATCACGCGGACCCGAAGCCGGAGGTGAATGCGTGTCGGGACACTCCAGGTTGGTGATCGTCGGACTGCTGATGGCGGAAATGATGCTCGTCGGCTGCCGAGAGAATCCGGAGCCGGCGGGATCGGCGGCCGCCGATTCGGCGGCGGTCCCGACGACGGGCGGCCTGGCCGTGGTCGCACTTCCCGACGAACCGGGTGTCCTCAACTCGTTGATCCGCACCTCCGCCGTGGCCGGCACGGTCCTCTCGCTCCTGCAGGCGAGCCTGGCGGAGATGGGCGAGGATCTCGCCTGGCAGCCGATGATCGCCGACCAGTGGACCGTCGCCGCCGACAGCCTGGCCATCACCTATCACCTGCGGCCTTGGTCGTGGGAGGATGGCCGGTCGCTGACGGCCGTCGACGTGCAACGATCGTTCGAACTGTTCCGCGACCCACGCATCGGGAGTCCGCGTTCGGATCTCCTGCGGGCCGTAACCGGCGTCGTGGTCCTCGATTCCGTCACCATCCGCTACGAGTTCTCGACCCCGCAGACCCAGCCGGTGCAGACGACCGTCCACGCCATCCTGCCGGCGCATCGGACCGCGGACCTCGATCCGTCGGACGTGGCGAACTGGCCGCTGAACCGGGCGCCGGTCGCGTCGGGGCCGTTCCGGCTCGTGGACTGGGAACAGGGGCACCAGCTCGTTCTGGAGCCGAATCCGCGCTACCCGCTGGCGCGTCCCTGGCTCGATCGCGTCGTCCTGCGCATCATGCCGGACCAGACCGCGAGGCTTCTGGCGCTCGAAACCGGCGAGGTCGATCTGGTCGCCGACGTCCCGGCTGCGGCGGCGGACCGGCTGGCCCGGGATCCGGAGATCTCGCTACGGGAGATCTCCGGCCGCGTGTTCGGTTTCGTGATGTGGAACGTGCGGCGGCCGACGCTGGCCGACCCGCACGTGCGCAAGGCGCTGTCTCTCGCGCTGGACCGGCGGCGGTTCGTCGATGATCTGCTCGGCGGACGCGGGACGCCGGCGGCGTCGTATCTGACGCCAGCGCTCTGGAACCATCACCCGGATCTGCCGGCGGACCCCTGCCTGCCCGACTCGGCCCGCGCGCTCCTGGCCGCAGCCGGATGGGTCGACCGCAACGGCGACGGCGTGCGCGAGCGCGACGGTCGGGCGCTGTCGATCGAGATCATCTACCGCGGCGGGGACTCCCTGCGCGAGAGCGGCGCGGCGGTCGTGCAGCAGAATCTGGGGGCGGTGGGCGTGCGCGTCGACCTGCGGGCGCTGGAACTGGCCACGGCGCTGGACTTCCTGCGATCCGGGCGTTTCGACGCCTACTTCGGCGAGTTCCAGGCCAATCTCTACGCGGACCCGTCGCCGCTGGTGATGTCGGGCGCGACCGATCGTTTCAACTTCGGCGGATACGGAAACGCGAGGGTCGACTCGTTGCTCACACTGGCGCTCGCGGAGGCGGACCGGACGCGCAGCCGGCCGTTGTGGTATGCGATCCAGGAGGAACTGGCCGCCGACCAGCCGGCCGCCGTGCTCTATTACCCCCGGCAGATCGTCGCGGTGAATCGCCGCATAAGGGACGTACGGCCGCACATGCTGTCCGCGGTCAACAACATTCACGAGTGGTGGATCGCGCCGGAAAATCGTCGCTGGGCGACGGCGCCGACACCGCGGTAATATCTATACAGGAAACGACCGGCGGAGGGGAGGCGACATCACAGCCGGCGGCATGGCGGATTCGATGGAATCGCAGGTCGAATCTTCATATTACTTTATCGTTGACGTTTTGACACCGTATAACTAGCGTATCGCACATCTGTAATATTACTTCATCAGGAGGAGAACCGATGCCCACGAATCTGAGTAAGCTTCTCTCGGAGCTGAGCCGCAACGATATCCAGAAACTGCTCGTTGCGAAGGAAGAGGTCGACACGCTCGAGGCTCGCCGGGCCGAACTGCAGAAGGAACTATCGACCATAGAGAAGCGGCTGGCCAAGCTCATCGGCGAGACTCTGGGGTCGGCGCGTGCGACCACCCGGAAGACGGGCAAGAAGGCCGCCGGCAAGACGGCCGGCAAGGCGCCCCGGAAGACCGCCCGGAAGACCACGCGGAAGGCGGCTGCCAAGGGTGGGCGCAAGGCTGCGGCCAAGCCGCGGGTGAAGTTGGAAGATGTCGTGGTCGCTGTTCTCCAGAAGCAGGGAGACGCGATGCCCTTCAAGGAGATCCTCGAGGCGATCACCACGGGCAAGCTCTTCAAGAGCCGGAGCGCCAATTTCGACAACGTTCTGCGTCGGACGCTGTCGACGAGCGACAAGGTCAAGCGCGTGTCGCGCGGCGTTTACGGTCTGTAGCGGACATCAACCGGGAGGCCAGCCGAGCGCGCGGCCGCCGAGCAGATGAACGTGCAGGTGAGGAACGGATTGACAGCCGTCCTGGCCGCAGTTGATGACACAGCGGTATCCTGATTCCGCGAGCCCCAGGTCGGCGGCCACCCCGGCCGCCGTGACCTGGAGGCGGCCGAGAAGGCCGACGTCGGCGTCGGTCAGGTCGGTCATCGAGGCGATGTGGCGGCGCGGTATGATCAGGACATGGACGGGAGCCTGGGGACTGATGTCCCGGAAGGCGATCATCTCGTCGTCCTCGTGAACGACATCGCAGGGAATGTCCCCGGCGGCGATCTTGCAGAACAGACATTCGGTCACGGCGGGTCCTTTCGTCGGCGTGCGCGACGCGCGGTGTGTTGCACTGATACGCTAGCACGGTCGGACGGGTCGCGGCAAGGAGGGGCCGTGGAGATACTCGTGGTGGGCTACAACGCATTCGATGTGACGGTTCCGGTGAACGGGTTGCCGCCGATCGACAGCAAGTGCGAGGTGGCCGGGATCTACCACGGCGGCGGCGGGCCGGGCGCCACGGCGGCCGTCTGTCTCGCGCGGCTCGGGGCGCGCGTCGGGCTGGTGACCGTGTTCGGCGACGACGAGGGCGCGGCGGTCCAGCGGCGCGAGTTGCTGGCCGCGGGCGTCGACATCTCGCGGTCGATCACGGCGGACGGACACCGGTCGCCGCAGGCGGTGATCCTGGTCGACGAGGACGCCGAGACGCGCACCATCTTCTGGTCGCGCGGGACGTTGCCGCCCTTGCCGCCGGATGCCGTCGACGAGAGCTGGCTCGACCGTTGCAGTCTGCTCTACTGCGACGGACACGAACCCGCGGCGGCGGTGCGGCTGGCGGCGGCGGCGAATCGGCGGGGCCTGCCGGTCGTGATGGACGCGGGCTCGGTCCGCGCCGGAAGCGCGGAACTTGTCGCGCAGTGCACGGACGTGGTGTCGTCGCGCGGCTTCGCCGTCGAACTGGGCGGGGCGAACGAACCGCTCGCCGCCTTGCGCGCGCTCAGGTCGCGCGGTCCGCAGCGGGTCGCGATGACCTTCGGGGAGGCGGGCGTGCTGGCGTTGAGCACCGACGGCGACGAACTCTTCCACGTTCCGGCGATCGCGACCACGGTCCGCGACACCACCGGCGCCGGCGACACCTTCCACGCCGGTTACGCGTTCGCCCGGGCGCGGGGCGAAGGGTGGTGCGAGTGTCTGGATCTGGGGGCGGCGGTCGCCGCGCTCAAGTGCCGTGACTGGGGCGGTCGGCGAGGTCTGCCGGATCTGGCGGAGGCCGAGGCCCTGCGGGCGAACGGGGTTCGCCGGATCGAGCAACCGGCGGGCTGGATTCCGGACCGCGATTCCTGAGAAACAAGGCTGGACATTCGCCTCGTTTTCGCCTACCGTGGCGAACAACCCGCGAATCAGGTCGTCAGCTGGAGGAATCGCCATGGCCCTGACCCGTCGTCAGTCCGAGATCCTGGATTTCATCCGCGCCTATTGCAAGGAGAACGGCTACGCGCCGACCCTGCAGGAAATCGGCGGCCAGTTCGGACTCTCGTCCGTCGCCACGGTCCACAAGCACGTCGGTCAACTCGTCAGCAAGGGCTATCTCTCGCGCGAACGTCCGAACGCCAGTCGCGATCTCGCGGTCGTCGGCGGGATGGAGCGAACCGGGGGAGTCGTCGCCGTGCCGCTGCTGGGCACGGTCGCGGCGGGCGTGCCGATCGAGGCGCTGCCGGACGCGGAGGAGATCATGCTCCCGGAGACCTGGCTCGGCCGGCGCCGGACCTTCGCGCTGCGCGTGCGGGGCAACTCCATGATCGACGAGCAGATTCGCGACGGCGACGTGGTCGTCGTCGAGGAACGGGAAACCGCCCGGAACGGCGAAACGGTCATCGCGCTGGTCGACGGCGAGAACGTCACGGTGAAGCAGTATCAGAGGCAGGGCGCGACCATTCGCCTGATTCCGGCGAATGCGACCATGGAGCCGATGGAGTTTTCCGAGGAGCGGATCCGCATCCAGGGCGTGGTGACCGGCGTGCTGCGGCGGTTCTGACGGATGCCTGCGCGCGGGAACCCCGATCGCGTCCCTGAGCAGAGCTGCTGTTGACGCTTGCCAGGCCGACGGTTAGCATTGCGGACACGCCCGAATCACGGGCGAGGGACGGCAGCATACCGGCGGAGGCAGACGGATGACACGATCGGGCCGCAAGGGCGACCTGGAGGAGATCTTCGAGATCCTCGTGACCTCGTACAGTCATAAGGGCGGAGTGCTGCCGGCCGAGAGCGATCTCTGCTGGCACCCGGCGACCGACGTGTACGAGACCAGCGACAGCTTTGTGGTCCAGATGGACCTGGCGGGACTCGAACCCGCGAGGATCGAAGTACTCTGCGACGGACACGACCTCGTCGTGCGCGGCATCCGTGCCGAATCCGCCGATCCGGGTCGGAAGCACTTCCATACCATGGAAATCAATGTGGGACCGTTCCTGCGGCGGGTGCCGCTCCTCGAAGGAGTCGACCCAGCCAGCGCCACCGCCCGTTACCGGGGCGGATTCCTGTACGTCACGTTCTGCAAGGGTGCGCCGCGTGAGCAACGGCGCCGCCAGATCGCCGTGGACCGCTAGTTTAGGTGGAGGAGCCAGTTCATGTCCGACAGCGCCATCGGCAGCCAGCATGACCAGGACAATCAGAGCCTGACTCTGCCCGCGACCCTCCCGATCCTGCCCATCAGCGAGGCCGTCATCTTTCCGTACATGATGGTGCCGCTGGTGTTGAGCGACGCCAACCTCATCAAGCTGGCGGACGAATGCCTGGCCGGCGACAAGATTCTCGGGGCGTTCGCCCAGCGACCGGATCTGGACGACGAGGATATCGACGACGATGCGGAGGCGTCCAGCGACGCGGAACAGATCTACGATGTCGGCACGGCGGTGCGCATCCAGAAGATGCTGCGGTTCCCCGACGGCAGCATGAGGCTGCTGGGGCAGGGCGTCGCCCGGTGTCGCATCGAGTCGATCCTGCAGGAGGAGCCGTACATCCGCGCGGCGGTGTCGACCATGCCGGAAGAGGACTCGGATGACTCCCAGACGCTCGCTTACATGCGCGGGGTCGCGAACAACTTCCTGAAGATCATCGACGTGAGCGAAACGCTCTCCGACGAGCTCAAGGTCGTGGTGATGAACATCGACGACCCCGGGAGGCTGGCCGACCTCATCGCGACCAACCTGGACATCGATGTCGCGGAGAAGCAGGAAGTCCTGGAAGAGACCTCGCCGCGGCGTCGGTTGCAGCTGCTCACCAAGATCGTCATGCGCGAACTGGACGTTCTCGAACTGGGGCAGCAGCTCCAGACGAAGGTCCGCAAGTCGATCGACAAGGACCAGCGCGAGTACTACCTGCGGCAGCAGATGAAGGCGATCCGCCGCGAGCTCGGCGACGAGGACGAGGGCTCGGTCGAACTGGACGAACTGCGCGAGCGGCTGGCCGAGGCCGATCTCCCGGAGAAGGTGCAGGCCGCCGCCGATCGCGAACTGGATCGCCTGGGTCGCATGTCGCCGGGCGCCAGCGAGTACTCGGTCAGCAAGACGTACCTCGACTGGATCCTGGACCTGCCGTGGAACGTCTCCAGCGACGACAAGCTCGACATCAAGCGCGCCGAGGAGATTCTCGAACGCGACCACTACGGCCTCGAGGACGTCAAGGAACGCATTCTCGAGTTCCTGTCTGTGCGCAAGCTGAAGGCCGACCACCGCGGTCCCATCCTCTGCCTGCAGGGGCCTCCGGGCGTGGGCAAGACCTCGCTCGGGCGCAGCATCTCCGAGGCGATCGGCCGCAAATTCTTCCGCTTCTCCCTCGGCGGCATGCGCGACGAGGCCGAGATCCGTGGCCACCGCCGCACGTATGTCGGCGCCATGCCGGGTCGGATCATCGCCGGCATCAAGGAGTGCGGGACCAACAACCCGCTGATCATGCTCGACGAGATCGACAAGCTGGGGCAGGACTTCCGCGGCGACCCGGCCAGCGCGCTGCTCGAGGTGCTCGACCCGGAGCAGAACTTCAGCTTCACCGATCACTACATGACGTTGCCGTTCGACCTCTCCAAGGTCATGTTCATCACGACGGCGAACATCCTCGACACGATCCCGCGGCCGCTGCTCGACCGCATGGAAATGATCCATCTGCCGGGGTACACCAACCTCGAGAAGCTCCAGATCGCCAAGCGGTACCTGGTGCCGCGGCAGGTTTCGGAGAACGGGCTGACGCGCAAGAAGATCCGCTTCACCGATGCAGGCATCATGAACATCATCGAGGGCCACACGCGGGAAGCGGGCGTCCGGGAACTGGAGCGGCGGATCGGCGCGGTGTGCCGCAAGGTGGCGCGCAGGGTGGCTCGCGGCGGGCGCAAGCCGCACGCCATCAGTGCCAAGAACCTGGAGGAGTACCTCGGGCCGCGGACCTACACCGGCGATCGCCTGCGCAAGCGGGCGCGTGCGGGTGTGATCACCGGTCTGGCGTGGACACCGGTCGGCGGCAAGATCCTCTACATCGAGGGACTCAGCCTGCCCGGCAAGGGCGGCGCACTCAAGCTGACGGGACAGCTGGGCTCGGTCATGCAGGAGTCGGCGGCGGCGGCGTTCAGCTTCCTGCGCAACCGTTTCGGAGACAACGAGGAATACGCTGATTTCTTCAAGCGCGACGTGCACATCCACGTGCCGGCGGGCGCCATTCCCAAGGACGGGCCGTCGGCCGGCATCGCCATGGCGACCGTCCTGCTGTCGTTGATGCTGGACGAGCCCGTCGACCGACGGACGGCCATGACCGGTGAGATCACGTTGACCGGTCAGGTGCTGGCGATCGGCGGACTGCTCGAAAAGGTGCTTGCGGCCCATCGTGTCGGTATCCGACGGGTGATCATTCCGGAGACCAATAAGACCGATCTGGACGACATCCCGGACGAGGTGCGCGAGGCCGTCGAATTCGTGCCCGTCGCGCACGTCGATCAGGTCTGGCAGGCCGTGTTCCCGGGAGCCTTCTAACCGCGACGAGGTCGCGGAAGGGGAGTCCGTGCTCGATAAGCTGAAACAGACCCTGCTTGGTCGCAAGGAGACCGGCGCCTTCCGGGTGCCCGGTCAGCTTCATGATGGAGCGCGTGTTCTGGCCATGGCCACGGAGGATCTGAGCGACCTGCTCTTCCACCTGCCGCTCCTGGCGGCGATCAGACGCACGTGGCCGGGCGCGAGCATCGACTTCCTGGTGCCCGAGATGTTCGCGCCGCTGGTGATCCCGACCGGTGTCGCGCGGCAGGTCATGGTCTACAACGAGAAGCAACTCTCGCACTGGAAGCCGGCGTACCGGAACCTGCAGCGGTCCCTGGGGCAGGGCGGTTACCACGTCAGTTTCGTGCTCTCGCAAAAGCCTGCGCCGGCGCTCGAAGCGCTGGGACTTGCCAGCGGGGCGGCGCTGCGTTGCGGCCCGTCGCACGGCGGCGCGTGGCCGGCGGTGAATCTGGAATTGAAGAGCAGCGGCGGCAACGGCGATTACGTCGGCAACCGCCTGCAACGCCTGGCCCCGTTTCTCGGCCTTGATACCGGCATCGTGGGGACGGCCTGGCCGCTGCCCACGGATCGGGTGCGGCAGGCGGCGCAGCTTGTGCATTTCAACAAACCGCGACCGGACGAGTTGCTGGTGGGCGTCGATCCGGGCGTCGACAAGTCGGGCCGGGCGCTGTCGGCGAAGAACCTCCTGTTCGTTGTCCAGCAGCTCAAGACACAGCTGCGCTGCCGGGTCCTCCCGCTCGGCGGACCGGGCAGCGCCGACCGGTTGGCGCAGTTCGAGGCCGGCCTTGCTTCCCCGGTGCCGCCGGCGTTCAACCGCGACACGCTGCTGGAGACCGTCCTTTTGCTCTGCCAGTGCGACATCTTCCTCGCCGGGAACACGGATCTTTTCCACGTCGCGGTCGCCGAAGGTGTGCCGACGGTCGGGCTGTTCGGCGCACACGTGGAGGATCGCTGGTGTCCCGTCGAACGCCGCAATTGCGAGATCGTGCGCGTGGCCAAGGGGGAGAAGGTCGACATGGCGACCCTCATGGAGGCCGTCGACCGGGCTCGCGCGAGTCGAGAACGACGCGGCGAGGCGGATCCGGGACCTGCGCCGGGGGCGGAACCCGTACCGGGCACATGAGCGCCGCGCCGGGCCAGGAGCGGCGTGCCCCAACGCGTTCCGACCGTCATCGCGTCCTGCTTGTCTTTCCCAACTGGCTCGGTGACCTGATCATGGCGCTGCCGTTGCTCGACGTGCTGGCTGGCGCGCGGACCAGTACCGGTGCGCGCCTCGAGGTCATCGGCGGCGTACGGCGACGCTGGGCGCCGTTGCTGGCTCGGGATCCGCGGCTGGACGGTCTGGTGCCGTACGAACGCACCGGCAGGCATGCCGGTGCGTGGGGTGTCCCGCGGCTGGCGGCGATCTGGCGCGCGGCTGGTCCGGATTCGGTCGTGATCACGCCGCCGTCGCTGCGGATGGGACTGGTGGCGCGACTGTCGGGTATTCGTCGCCGCGTCGGATACGCGGTCGACGGGTGTCGGCCGTTCCTGACGCTCGCGCTCAATCCGGTCCGACCCCGCGGGCGGCTTCACCACTGCGAGGAGTTGCGCGGCCTGGGTCTGGCGTTGCTGGAGACACTCGGGGCTGTTCCTGGAGAAGGCGCCGGCTGTACACCGAGTCTGCCGGGGCTGGATGGACTGGCGCCGACGAACCTGGGGGACGGCCCGCCGCTCTGGATCCTGGC
>CAZJMO010000118.1:0-9319 GCA_964547085.1 uncultured Fibrobacteraceae bacterium
CAGGATGGCAGCACCGGCGGCGCTGAACTGCATGCCCCAGAGGCGCAACTGGGTACGCAGCGCCGCGCCGTCCCAGGAAATGCCGTTCTCGGTGTTGCCGGGCTGACCCGCGGAGAACGGCACGCCGCCGGCGCCGCACCAGGCCTCGCTCACGCGACCGGACATCAGGGACTGGTCATATGTGCTCCAGGTGCCGATGGCGTCGGGACATGCGGCAAAGCAGGCCCCGGCGACAAGCGAAATGACGATGAGAGTGATACCAAAACGCATGATTGGTCCCCCAGACTTTCTCGGGTTCTATCGGAACCCTGTTTTCTTCCACAAGATTTTGACCACGATACGAGCATTGCTACGGGTTGAATTGCGACCTATCCGCGACCACTTCGGGCCGGTATGAGCCGACAGTATAACACGTCTGCAATTGTTGTGAATCGAAATCACGTCGTATCATGTTTTTTTTTGTACACCCGTACAGACGCCCCGGCTTGACGCGTTCGGTGCGCACCCTATGATTGAGCCACCGCGAATCCGACCGTAACCACCGCTGCGCCCCCGACGGAGATTCAACCGTGACGTCCATCCGCATCCGCCACGCCGCCGCCAACAACCTCCGGGATGTCGACCTCGACCTCCCGCACCATCGCCTGGTCGTGATCACCGGCGTCTCCGGCTCGGGCAAATCCTCCCTGGCCTTCGACACCGTCTGCCGCGAAGCCCAGCGCCGATATCTGGAGTCGTTTTCAGCGCATGCACGCCGCCTGCTCGGCAAGCTGGCGCGCCCCGACGCCGCGCGCCTGGACGGCCTGAGCCCCGCCATCGCCGTCGACCAGAAGACCTGCGTGCGCAACCCGCGCTCCACCGTCGGCACGCTCTCGGAGCTGCACGACCACCTGCGCCTGCTCTTCGCCCGTTGCGGCGAACGCCACGACGCCGCGCCGGACGCGCCGCCGCTCACGCGCAGCCTCTTCTCCTTCAACGGTCCCGGCGCCTGTCCCGCCTGCCGCGGCCTGGGTGTCGAGGACGCCATCGACGTGGACAAGCTCGTCGCGCACCCCGACCGCACGCTGCGCGAAGGCGCCCTGGCGATCACCACCGACAGCGGCTACATCATCTACTCGCAGGTCACCATGGAGGTGCTCGACCAGGTCTGCCGCGCCCACGGCTTCACCGTCGATATCCCCTGGCGCGACCTCACCGACGCGCAGCGCCGCATCGTCCTCTACGGCAGCGACCGGATCACCATCGCGTTCGGCAAGCACACGCTCGAGTCGCGCCTGAAGTGGAGCGGCATCACCGCCCGACCTCGCCAGGAAGGCCACTACGGCGGCATCATCCCGGTGATGGAGGGCATCCTCCACCGCGACCGCAACAAGAACATCCTGCGCTTCGCCCGCACCGACCCGTGCCGCGCCTGCGCCGGCGCCCGCCTGCGTCCCGAAGCCCTGGCGGTTCGTTTCGCCGGCCACACCATCGCGGAGATGTCGGCATGGACCGTCGCGAAAATGGACGCCTGGTTCCGCACCCAGACGCTCGACGACACCGGCCGGGCCATCGCCGCGGGCATCCTCCGCCGCACCGGACTGCTCGGCGACCTCGGTCTCGATTATCTCACCCTCGACCGCCCCGCGCCGTCGCTGTCGGGAGGCGAGGCGCAACGCATCCGCCTGGCCTCGGTCGCCGGCGCCGGCCTGCGCGGCCTCACCTACGTCCTGGACGAACCCTCTGTCGGGCTGCATCCGCGCGACACCGCCCGTCTGCTGCGCGTCCTGCGGCGCCTGGTGGATCAGGGCAACTCGGTGATCGTGGTCGAGCACGACCGCGCCACCATGCGCGCCGCCGACTGGTTGGTGGCCATCGGGCCGGGCGCCGGCGCCGAGGGCGGCCGCGTGCTCTTCAGCGGCCCGCCCGCCGATCTGCTGGCCGACACCGACGATCCCGACCTCCTGGCCAGCCGCACCCGCGCCTGTCTGCTCGAGACGCCGGCCGCACCCGCGAAGAGCCGGCGCGCCGACACCGGTTCGATCGCCGTGCGCGACGCCCGCCGACACAATCTCCGCGGCATCGACGTCGACCTGCGCCGCGGCGCGCTCAACGTGATCACCGGCGTCTCGGGCGCCGGCAAGTCCTCGCTGCTGGCCGAGATCGCCGCCGTCTCCGACGGCCGCACCATCACCGTCGACCAGGCTCCGATCGGCCGCACCCCGCGCAGCAACCCAGCCACGTACACCGGCCTCTTCGACCACATCCGCGCACTGTTCGCCGACCAACCGGCCGCCCGCGAGCGAGGCCTGGGACGCGACGCCTTCTCCTTCAACACCAAGGGCGGCCGCTGCGAAACGTGCCAGGGCGCCGGCGTCGAACGCATCGGCATGCACTTCCTGGGCGACGTCGAGGTGACCTGTCCCGCCTGCGGCGGTCGCCGCTTCGGCCCCGACGTCCTGTCGGTCACCGTCGACGGCCGCACCATCCACGCCACCCTCGAGATGTCCATCGCCCGCGCCGCCGAGGTCTTCCCAGGGTCTGATGGGAGGTCTTCGCCGACCAGCCGAAGCTCCGCCCCATGCTCGCCGCGCTCGTGGACCTGGGCCTGGGCTACATCCCGCTCGGCCAGCGCTCGACCACGCTCTCGGGCGGCGAGGCGCAGCGCATCAAGCTCGCGTCCGAAATCGGTCGTCACACCAGCGGCAAGACGCTCTATCTCCTCGACGAGCCCACCACCGGCCTGCACCCCGCCGACGTCGCCCACCTCGTGCGCGCCCTCGAGCGCCTCGCCGACCAGGGCCACACCGTCGTCGTGACCGAGCACGACCTCGACCTTGTCCGCGCCGCCGACCACGTGATCGACATCGGCCCCGGCAGCGGCGACCAGGGCGGCCGTCTGCTCTTCGCCGGTGCACCCGCCGACCTCGCCGCCGGCGGCCAGTCGCCCACCGCCGACGCCCTGCGCCGCGGCGATCAGCCCGTCGCGCCGGCCGTCGCGATCGACGACGCGGCCCTCACCCGGCCCATCGAGTTGCGCGGCGTCCGGACCCACAACCTCCGCGACCTCGATGTCGACATCCCGGTGAATCGCATCACCGTCGTCACCGGCGTCTCCGGCAGCGGCAAGTCCTCGCTCGCCATGGACACCCTCTGCGCCGAGGGCCGCAGCCGCTACGCCGAGCACTTCTCCACCCACGTCCGCCAGCAGCTGGTCGGCCGCATCCAGGCCGACCTCGCGAGCTGCCGCGGCCTCGGTCCCACCATCGCCGTGGGCCAGCAGGCAGGGTCGGGCAGCCCGCGCTCCACCGTGGCCACCACCGCGGAAGTCCACCCGCTGCTGCGCCTGCTCTTCTCCCGCGCCGGCGACACCGACCTGCCCGCCGGCGCCTTCTCCTTCAACACCCACGACGGCGCCTGCCCCACGTGCCGCGGCCTGGGCGCCATCACCGTCGGCGATCCCGACAAGCTGGTCACCGACCCCGAGCGGTCGCTCCTGGGCGGCGCCCTCGACGGCCACAAGACCGGCCGCTACTACGGCGAGCCCGACGGCCGCTACACCGCCACCCTGCGTCAGGTCGGCCAGGAGCTGGGCCTCGACTTCACGCTCCCCTGGCGCGACCTCAACGACCGCGCCCGCGAAGTCGCCATGCACGGCACCGGCGAGCACGAATACGCCGTCCGCTGGCACTACCAGCGCGGCAAGCGCAGCGGCACCCACGAGCTGACCACCGCCTGGCCCGGCTTCTGCGGCCTGGTGGCCGAGGAGTACGAGCGCAAGCACGCCGACGGCCGCGGCCAGGCCATGCTCGCAGTGATGACCGACCGCACATGCCCCGCCTGCGACGGCCGCCGCCTGCGTCCTGAAGCGCTCGCGGTCACGGTCGGCAGCCGCAACATCGACGCCCTCTGCCGACTCACCGTCTCCCGCGCCCGCGCCTGGCTCGCCGCCCTGGACGACCCCGTCGCGCGCCTCCTCACCGACCTCCGCGACGAACTCGACCGCCGCCTGGCCACCCTCGAGGACGTGGGCCTGGGCTACCTCGGCCTGGATCGCCGCACCACCAGCCTCAGCGGCGGCGAGGCGCGCCGTCTGCACCTGGCCCGTCAGCTCGGCGCCCGCCTCCGCCACGTCACCTACGTCCTGGACGAGCCCACGCTCGGCCTGCACCCGCGTGATGTCTCCCGGCTGTGGCGCGCGATCGAGCAACTCCGCGACCAGGGCAACACCGTGGTCATCGTCGAGCACGACCCCGACGTCATCCTGGCCGCCGACCACGTGATCGACATCGGACCGGGGCCGGGCCGCGAGGGTGGGCGGCTCGTGGCTTGCGGTACGCCGGCGCAGATCATGGCCTGCCCCGAGTCGGTGACCGGGCGATGCCTGCGCGAACGCGCGGTCGTGCCGAACGCTACCGCGCCCGCCGCCGAGCCGGCCGACCACGTCACCGTCCGCGGCGCCGCGCTCCACAACCTCGCCGGCATCGACGTCGCCTTCGCCGCCGGTCAGCTCACCGCCGTGACCGGCGTCTCGGGCAGTGGCAAGTCCAGCCTGCTGTTCGGCGTTCTGGCCGCGACCGCCGCCGCCGACCGGCCTGTCGGCTGCACGGCCGTCGAGGGCCTCGACCGCTTCGACGCCGTGATCCCGGTGCGCCAGGGCCGCGCCGCAAGCGCCGCCGGCAGCATGCCCGTCACCGCCTGCGGCGCCCTCGATCCCATCCGCGCGCTCCTGGCCGACACCGACGCCGCGCGCGCCGCCGGCCTCGCCAAGCGCCACTTCACCCCCAACCAGCGCGGCGGCCGCTGCGAGACCTGCCAGGGTCAGGGCGCGCTCCGCATGAGCCTGGATTTCCTCAGCGACATCCGCACCGTCTGCCCCGAATGCCGCGGCCGACGCTTCCAGCCCCACGTCCTGATCTGCACCTGGCGCGGCCATTCCATCGCCGACATCCTCGACCTGACCGCCGCCGAAGCGCTCGACCTCTTCGCCGACCAACCGCGCATCGCCCGCCGCCTCGCGCCCGTGGTCGAGGCCGGTCTTGGCTACGTGCCGCTGGGCCAGACCACCGCTTCGTTGTCCGGAGGCGAACGCCAGCGGCTACATCTGGCGTGCGAACTGTTGCCGGACCGCAGGGGGCGGAACCTGTACCTCTGCGACGAGCCCAGCGCGGGGCTGCACATGGCGGACGTGGAGCGGCTGTGCGGCGTGCTGCGGACGCTGGTTAAGGCGGGGCACACGGTGATCGTCGCGGAGCATGATCGGGGGTTGATCGCGGCGGCGGATCAGGTGGTGGAGTTGGGGCCGGGGGGTGGGCCGGATGGGGGGCGCTTGGTCGACGTGACCCGCTGACGTCGACCGGTTCTACAGGTCTTCCATGTACTCGATCTCCGCGCTGTCACGCAGCTCTTCGACCCACTCACGGATACGTTCAGTCCCGACCTTCTGCTTGAGGCAGGAGCGGATCATCGGCTCGGCCTGATCGCGCGGCGCCGTCTCGTCGGCGCCGTCTTCCTGGCGACCGTCGCGGTACTCCTCGTAACCGGCGTCGACCTCCGCCTCGGTCGGCTCGGGCACCTCGTTGAACCAACGGTCGAGCACGCCCTCGACCAGGACCTCGCGCCGCACCGACCGCTCCAGGAACTCCGGCCCGACCTCGACCCCGTCGGCCACGGATCGCTGGTAGATCAACTCCCAGACCACGAGCTTCTCGATCGACATCTGGAGGATCTCGTCGTGCTCCGCGTCCTCGAGTTCGTCGATGGTCTTGTCGTGCATCTGCAGAGCGTATTCCTGCATCGCGTTGGTCAACTCGAAACGCGTCACCGGCTGGCCGTTGACGTTGATGACGGGCGTGTTCATGCGCTTGTCCTTGGTTGAGCAGAAAGACGATCCGGCGAAACTTAGATTGAAGGCGCGCGATCTGCTAGAAATTGGGCATACCATCCGCACGAACGGACACCTCCGCCCCCGGACATCGTCGAAGAATGAGAAGCCGTTTCAGGATCCCGATCCTAGCTTGTGGCCGATCATGATGCTCCGCCAGCCTTCGGGTCGGCGATAAGCTGAGAATCGGCGGGTGACCATTCGTCGAGGAGGACCGACCATGCATGACCGCGCCCCACGATCCCGTGTCGACCGGGCCCTGCAGCCTCTCCAGGATTTTCTCCGGCTGGAAGCGGCCGGAGGACTGACGTTGATGACGGCGACCGTGTTGGCGCTGGTCGTGGCGAATTCACCGCTCGCAGCCGGCTACAAGACGCTGCTGGACCTTCCTCTCGAGGTCAGGATCGGCACCTTCGGCATCGCCAAGCCGTTGCTGCTGTGGATCAACGACGGCCTGATGGCCGTGTTCTTCTTTCTGGTCGGAATGGAGCTGAAACGGGAGGTGGCCGAGGGGCATCTCTCCACTCCGCGCCAGGCCAGTCTGCCGGCCTTCGCCGCGATCGGCGGCATGGCCGCCCCCGCCGCTCTCTATGCCGCGTTCAACTGGGGAGACTCCCTGGCCATGCGGGGCTGGGCGATCCCCACGGCCACCGACATCGCGTTCGCGCTGGGCGTCCTGTCCCTGCTCGGCAAACGCGTGCCCACGGCGCTGAAGGCGTTCCTGCTCAGCGTCGCCATCTTCGACGACCTCGGGGCGATCGTCGTCATCGCGGTGTTCTTCACGACCAAGCTCTCCCTCCTGTCCCTCGCGGTGGCGGCGGGGTTGACTCTCGGCCTTGCCGGCCTGAATCGGTCCGGGGTGACGAGGCCCGCCGCCTATGTCCTGCTGGGCATCCCGCTCTGGATCGCGGTGCTGAAATCCGGCGTCCACGCCACCCTGGCCGGCGTCGTGGTGGCGATGTTCATTCCTCTGCGTACGCCCGAGAATTCGTCCTCGGTTGCCAAGTCCCCATCCCTGCTGCGACATCTCGAACACGCGCTGCATCCGTGGGTGGCTTTCGGTGTCCTGCCGGTCTTCGCCTTCGCCAACGCGGGAGTTTCCCTCGGCGGACTCTCGGTCGCGGATGTCGTGCACCCGGTTCCGCTCGGCATCATGGTCGGGTTGTTCGCCGGCAAGCAGATCGGAATCCTGACGGTGTCGTGGCTGGCGGTTCGGCTGGGCATCGCGTCTCGACCCGAAGGAGTCAGCTGGAGACAGCTCTTCGGCACCGCGATGTTGTGTGGTATTGGTTTCACCATGAGCCTGTTCATCGCGTCTCTGGCTTTCGCCGGCGATGACGTGTCCTTCGCGGGATTGGAACGGCTCGGGATTCTCATCGGCTCGCTGGTGTCCGGCCTCCTTGGATATGTCGTGCTTCGATCCGCCGTCGGATCCAGCGGCAAAGACACCGAGAAAAACGTGACGACCTAGGGCGGGTTGACCATGGGCATCGCGGCGGATGTCGCCATCATCGTGACCGTGGGATTCGTCGGCGGCGTGGTCGCCCAGCGTCTCCGGCAACCCTTGATCCTCGGCTATATCGCCGCCGGCGTGGTCCTGGGGCCGGTCACCGGCGGCGCCCTCATCTCCGACCCTCACGACATCGAGTTGCTGGCCGAGATCGGCGTGGCGTTGCTGCTCTTCGCGCTCGGCATCGAGTTCTCCCTGAAGGAGCTGCGCCCGGTCCGGAAGGTGGCGCTGCTGGGCGCGTCGATCCAGATCCTGCTCACCATCGGCGCGACGGCCGGCATGGGCCTGCTCCTGGGCTGGCCGTGGACCGATGCCGTCTGGTTCGGCGGTTGCGTCTCCCTGTCGAGCACCATGGGGATCCTCAAGACCCTGCAGAGTCAGGGCCGCCTCGGCACGCTATCGAGCCGCGTGATGATCGGCATGTTGCTGGTGCCGGACCTGGCCGTGGTGCCTTTGTTGATTCTGCTGCCCAAGCTCACCGCCCTGCGCGCCGGCCTGCCCGACCTCGGCTGGGCCCTCGTCCGTTCGGGACTCTTCCTGGCGGTGATGATCGTGGTGGGGACGCGCGTGATCCCCTGGCTGATGCGACAGGTCAGCCGCTGGAACTCGCGCGAACTCTTCCTGCTGACGGTGACGGGGCTGGGCCTGGGCATCGGCTACGCGACCTACAAGGTGGGACTGAGCTTCGCGTTCGGCGCCTTCGTCGCCGGCATCGTGCTCAGCGAATCCGACCACGCGCACCAGGCGTTGAGCGACATCGTCCCGCTCCGCGACATCTTCGGCCTGCTGTTCTTCGCGTCGGTGGGCATGCTTCTGGAACCCGCCTTCGTCCGCGACAATCTGCTGCTGGTGCTGGGGCTCGCCGGGGCGGTGGCGCTGGTCAAGGGACTGATCTGCGCGGGCATCGGACACGCGTTCGGCTACCGGAACGTGGTGCCGCTGGCGCTCGGGCTGACCATGTTCCAGGCCGGCGAGTTCGCCTTCGTCGTCGGTCGGCTGGGCGTGGCCACCGGGAGCATCGGTTCTGAACTCTACTCGGTGATCATGGCGGTCGCCCTGGTGACCATGTTCCTGACTCCCTTCGTCTCCGGGGCCACCGCGCCGATCTATGCCTTCCTGAAGCACCGCCGGCAGGATGACCCGGTGCTGACCATCAACATACCCCGCGACGACCTCCACGATCATGTCGTGATGGCGGGCGCCGGACACATGGGCCGCACGGTGTCGGACGTCTTGCGACGCCTCGGCTTGCCGAGCATCGCCATCGAGCTGGACCAGCATCGCCTGGAGACCTGCCGGGATGCCGGCGTGGCCGTCATCTTCGGCGACGCCAGCCATCCGCTGGTCCTGGAAGCCGCGGGCCTGGATCGCGCCTGTGTCCTCTTGATCACGACACCGTCACCGGTGGTCACCCTGGCGATCGCCCGGCATGCGCGGCAGATGCGGCCCGACCTGCACATCGTCGCGCGCGCCGAGTCGGAGGATCTCCTGGAAGAACTGCACGACCTCGGCGTGCACGAGGTCGTCATGCCGCAGATGGAGGCCGGGCTCGAGGTGACGCGCCAGGCGCTGCTTCATCTGCGGGTGCCGGATCAGCAGATCGAGCGGTTCGCGGACGAGGTGCGGCGGGAGTTCTATGATCCGTTGCGGAGTGGGCGGTAGGGAGATCGGCGCCGGGTGCGACCGTGATTTACGGCCCCGCGGTGTCGGCCTCCCGCGGCGTCGGCAAATCGCCGACCCCCGGTTGCACGATTGTTCCAAGTCGACCAGTATGAACGAACGAAACCCGCCCCCGTGCGCAGCCGTAGCCCGTAGATCCCAGGCAAAACCGCCCCGCTCAGCCCGGAAAGGCTCCCATGAAAATCATCACCCTCACCCTGGCCCTCTGCGCACCCGCCATTCCCGCTTTCGCCGCCGCCCCGCCGGCCCTGATCGACACCGACGGC
>CAZJMO010000119.1:0-7890 GCA_964547085.1 uncultured Fibrobacteraceae bacterium
AGCGACGTGGCAGAAGGGCGCGGATCTGGGCCCCGAGGCGATCCTGGCGGCGTCGGCGTACATGGAACTCTACGACATCGAGACCGATAGCGAGCCCTGGCGCGCCGGCATCGTGACCATGGCGCCGGTGACCGGGCAGACCTCGCCGGAGTCGATGGTGGATACCGTGCAGCGCGCCGCTTCGTCGCTGATCGACGCGGGCAAGACCGTGGTCGGCCTCGGCGGCGAACACTCGGTCAGCATCGGCCTGATCCGTGCGCATGCCGAGCGCTTCCCCGGGCTGACGGTGCTGCAACTCGACGCCCATGCCGACACGCGGGAACAGTACGAGGGCTCGTGCTGCAACCACGCGTGCGTGATGGCGCGCGCGAGGGAAGTCGCCGCGACTGTCGCGGTCGGCATCCGCAGTCTGGATGTTTCGGAACTCGCGCGGCTGGACCGCAGCCGCGTGGTCTTTGCACACGAATTCCAGCTCGACGCCGCTGTCCGCACCGTGCTCGACCTGATCGGAGGGCCGGTCTACGTGACCATCGACCTGGACGTTCTTGATCCGTCGGAGATGCCGTCGACAGGCACTCCGGAACCGGGCGGCCTGCGTTACAGTCAGGTGGTGGAACTGCTGAAGCAGGTCTGCCGCCACAGGCGGGTCGTCGGCTTCGATGTCGTCGAATTGATGCCGCGGACCCACGACCGGGCCCCGGACTTCCTGGCCGCCCGTCTCACCTACCAGATGCTCGCGTTCCTCGCCGTGGGAACGCGTGGAGAGTGACATGAAGAAGCAGGACCTGCTGCAGGATCTCGTCCGCCACGTCGATCCGGCGTCTTTCGACGCGCGCCCGATCGTGGCGGCGTATCGCGACATGGCGTTCCAGGCCCGTAATCTCGCCTCGGCCGCCGACATCGTCGACCGTATGCTCGTCGACCACGATTGCGCCGTGATCCTCACGCTCGCGGGTTCTCTCTGCAGCGCCGGCCTCAAGGACGCCGTCGCCGCGATGATCGAACACGACATGGTCGATGCCGTCGTGTCCACCGGCGCCAACATCGTCGACCAGGACTTCTTCGAAGCGCTGGGCTACCGCCATTACAAGGGGTCGCCGCGGGCGGACGACCAGGCGTTGCGTCGCCTCGGGATCGACCGCATCTACGATACCTACATCGACGAGGACGAGCTCCGGATCTGCGACATGACCATCGCCGAGATCGCCGGTTCGCTCGAGGCGCGCCCCCATTCGTCGCGGGAGTTCATCGCCGCGATGGGCGCCTGGCTCGAGGATCACGGCGTGAAGGCCGACCACTCCATCGTCCACGCGGCCTGGCGCAAGGGCGTGCCCGTCTTCTGCCCGGCGTTCAGCGACTGTTCGGCTGGCTTCGGGCTGGTCCACCACCAGTGGCACAACGACCGTTATCTGACGATCGACTCGGTGGCCGATTTCCGCGAGTTGACCCGGATCAAGCTGGAGGTCGGCGAGTCGGGGATCCTGATGTTCGGCGGCGGCGTGCCCAAGAACTTCACCCAGGACGTGGTCGTGGCCACGGAGATCCTGGGAAACGAGCGTCCGATGCACCGCTACGCCGTCCAGATCACCGTCGCCGACGAACGCGACGGCGCGTTGAGCGGCTCGACGTTGCGGGAGGCCTGCTCGTGGGGCAAGGTCGACACGACGTACGAGCAGATGGTCTATGCGGAGGCCACGCTGGCCGTCCCGTTGCTGGTCAGCGACGCGATCCACCGGGAGTCCTGGCGGGGGCGGAAGCAGCGGCGGCTCAACGACCTCTTCACCGCCGGCTGACATCGTCGCGCCGAACGAAAAAAGACCCGGCCGACCCGAGGGTCGGCCGGGTCTCTGCAACCCGTTCTAGCGACGTGATCCCATCAACAGCCGCAGCACGTACCAGAACATCAGTGCGATGCTGGCGAAGAGCTCGAGGGCGGCGCCCACGTAGCGGTCGTCGGGGAAGGTGAGCATGATCTTCTGCGTGTCGTAGAGCACCGCGGCGCCGGCCAAGGCGATCATGCCCACGGAGAACCAGGTACCCAGTTCGAAGCCGAAGAACACGCCGCCGCCGATCGCCAGCATCGCCACGATTCCCGCCCAGCGCAGGATCCCGCCGAGGAACGAGAAGTCGTGCCGCATGGAGAGCGCGACCATGGTCAGCAGGGTGAACCCGATGAGCGTGATCAGGGCGGCGCTGCCGATGGCGCCGGGGGCGTAGTCGTTCGCGATCACCAGCAGCGGCACGAAGATGATCGCCTGCCCTGCAACATAGATGCACAGTCCGAGGTACTGGCTGCCGGTCGACGCGGCGCGGTAGGCGAAGCTGCGGCCGACCCAGCCGAGGACCATGAATCCGCCCAGGACGAAGAGCCAGTTCACCCCGAGCATGGCTTCGGCCATGGACCAGGCGGCGCCGGTCTGGAACAGGACCACCTCGATGGTCACGAACGCGGCGATTGCCAGGGCCAGGTGCGTGTAGACGCGGCGCAGGAACGCACCGCGCATGGCAACGAGCTGCTCGGCGCCGAGGGCGTCGACCTGGGCGCCGGTCGAGTCGTGGGGGACCTGGGAAGGCATGATCACTCTCCTGATGGAAACCGTGGCGGCCGGGCGATCCCGGAACGTCTGGCGTCAGTATACTCGAAAACGAGAGTCGTGTTCCCTAGACCACGCGCCAACCCTTGCCGGACTCGACGGGCTTCTCCAACTCGATCTCGTCGCGGATGGCGATCCCGTAGCAGCCCTTCTGGGGAATCCCGGGCTTCAGCATGCGGATCTTCTCCATGGAGCCCGGACGCACGCTGGTGACGACGAACCCGCGGCGCTGGAAGAAGCGCAGGGCGTCGAGGTTGTCGTTGGTCGTGATGGTCCACAGGTGGCTGCAGCCGGCCTCGCGCGCGGCTGTCTCGATGGCGTCCAGCAGGTCGGTGCCGATGCCCATGTACTGGCAGAGCGAGTCGATGCTGACGACCTCGCAGCGGTCGTTGCCCAGGTGGTAGGTGGCCAGCCCCACGCGTTCCCCGTCCTGCACGGCGATGAAGCCGGGCAGCGTCGTGGGGTCGTGCACGACATCGCGGCTGACCAGGAAGTTGCCGCCGAACAGCAGTTCGGTGCGTTCCAGAACCCAGGCCTTGTCGGCATCGGAAAGTTGCCTGATGAGCATCCCGTCGACCTCTTTTGCGGAGGTGTCCTCTCGCTTGATCCCTCGCGTCAAAGGTGGTCAACGGGACGCCCACGGGCAAGGCGTCACCCCTCGGCGCTCGCTGTCGGGCCGGGGTAGTCGTCGGCGATGTAGGCCTCGAGCGTACGGATGTGCATCTCGTGGCTCTCGGCCTTGGCCTTGACCAGATCGCCGATCGAGAGCACGCCCAGGATGCGCTTGTCGACGAGCACGGGCAGGTGTCGGATGCGTTTCTCGGTCATGATGTTCATGGCCTCGTCCAGCGTGGCGTCCGGCGTCAGGTAGATGACCGACCGCGCCATGATCTGGTAGACCGGCGTGTTGCGCGGTGTGCGACCCTTCTGCGCGACCAGGCGGAGGTAGTCGCGCTCGGTGATGATGCCCACCAGGGCTTCGTCCTGGACGACGAGCAACGCGCCCACATTCCGCTCGACCATGGTCGTGACGGCTTCCAGCACGCTCCGTTCCGGAGCCACGGTGTAGATGACCGGGTTAGCTTTCTGATCCAGTATGTCCTGTACGCGCATGGTCGTCTCCTGTCGAGGGCTCGGGAAGGCGCCGGGTCCAGAGCGTCGCCGGCACGGCAAGCGCCGGCAGCAGCGCACCCGGCGCCTGGTGGATCGTGGTGAGGTTGCGCGCGGAGAAACCGGAGGCGATTCTCACGTTCGGCAATAGATCACCAAAATAATCGGGCTTCAACCGGTTCGCCCTGTCGGACACCGCCACGGATCGGATGCCGACGATGTTGCGTGGCGCGCCGGGCACCCGCGAACCACCGTTCCCTGGCCCGACCCCGCCATGCGCGCATCCCTGTGCAGACCACGGTGACGCCGTATCCGCCGGCACGGACCAATCGCGCGCTTGACGACCTGCGTCGCGGGCGTTTCGATGGGGCCGCCGTCATCATCATCGACCCGGAGGCCTGCGCGTGGTTCAGCGAGTCCTGATCGTCAACAGCACCTTCTATCCCAACGTCGTGGGCGGAGCCGAGATGTCGAGCTGGCTGCTCGCGCGCGAGCTGACCGGCCGCGGCGTGCACGTGGACGCGCTGGCCAGCACCGGCTTCCTGGACGAGGGATCGCACGACACCCTGGACGTTCGCGAGCTCGAGGGCATCGACGGCGAGATCCTGGAGGCCGCCAGCTGCGGACACCAGCACCTGCTGGCCCGCGAGGGCGAGCCGCGACCGGGTCTGGTCCGGCGCGGTCGGCACCACTTCGCGCAGATCCACGACCGTCGCTGGCGGAAGCTCGCGCGCGAGGCCCTGGATCGCACCCGACCCGAGATCGTCCACACCAACACCATCGTCGGGATGACCGCGGCGGTGTGGGAGGCCGCCCGCGAGCGCGGCATTCCCGTGCTGCACACCCTGCGCGACTACCAGCTGCTCTGTCCGCGCACCACGCTCCAGCGCTCCAGCGGCGCGCAATGCGAGGGCGGACCGCTGCCGTGCCAGATCCTCCGCGCGCTGAAGCGTCGCCACCTCGACGGCGTGCACGCAGCGACGGCGCCGTCGCGCTTCGTGCTGGATCGCCACGCCGCGTACGGTTTCTTCGACGACATTCGTCGCGAGGTCGTGCCCAACGCCTGCGAGACGTTGCCGCCGGCGTACCGCGAACCGCCCGCCGGCAGCGTGCGCGGCCTGTACCTGGGCCAGCTCGACCACCACAAGGGCGTCGGCATCCTGCTCGAGGCGCTGGCCAAGGTGCTGCCCACGGCGTCCGCCTCGTTCGGTTTCGACATCGCCGGCCACGGACCGCTGCAGTACCAGGTGGAGGCGTTCTGCGCGCACCACGAGGGTCGCGTCCGGTTCCACGGCATGGTCCAGGGTGAAGAGAAGCGCGACCTCCTGCGCGACTGCGCGTTCGTCACCGTGCCGTCGGTGTGGCACGACAACTTCCCGCGCACCATGCTCGACGCCTACATGTTCGGCCGGCCGGTGATCGGCGCGCGCCGCGGCGGCATCCCCGAGGTCGTCCGCGACGGCGAGACCGGCACCATCATCGAGCCCGACGCCCGCTCGCTGGCTTCGGCGATCGCGCGCTACGCCGCCGACGAGCCGCTGCGCCTGCTCCACGGCCAGGCCGCCCGGCGACTGGCCGACCGCTACACGCTCGACCACCAGGTGGATCTGTTCCAGGGGCTGTACGAGGATCTGGCGGGCGCCTGAGGGCCGGCGCCGGGTTCGAACGCGGTCGCTACAGACCTTCCCGCACCACCAGTTCCATGGCGCGTTCGATCGGGATGGCGACCTTGCCGGACGCCTCGTCGAGCAGGCGATAGCGATGCAGGGCGTCCTGCTGGTCGGCCACTGCCGAGGCCAGTTCCGCGCTGCGCGGTTCGACGACCTTGCGCACGTACTCGTCCGCCTGCGCCTTGTAGAACCAGCCCTGCACCAGCAGGATCAGGGCGAAGACCAGGATCACCAGCAGGATGCCGATCGTGGCGATGACGCCGGTGTCGAGGTTGTCCTTGGCTGCGGGCATCGGCGAGTTCCTTTCGGGTCACGCGTTCTCGAAGCCGACCGACGCCTCCAGGCGCGGGTCGCCCACCGGGACGAGGCTGCCGCGGCCGGCCAGGTGCGCCGTGCAGGCGACCCAGAAACCACCGACGGCCAGGAAGCAGCAGAGGTCGATCAGGCCCAGGGACACATGGTCGGGGCTGTAGATCGGGATCGCCACCCAGAACAGGTTGAACCACTGCATCACCATGATCCAGATCGCCCAGAACGCGAGCAGACCGCGGTGTCGTTTGGCGTAGCGCGAGATCAGTCCCACGAACGGGATCACGAATGCGCCGACGGCGAGCACCAGCCCGACCGCGCCCCAGCCCGACTCCTGGCGCACCAGGTACCAGAGCGTTTCCTCGGGAATGTTGGCGTACCAGTACAGCAGGTACTGGCTGAAGGCGATGTACGCCCAGAAGAACGTGAACGCGAACATGAGCTTGCCGTAGTCGTGGAAGTGCTCGGCCGACACCAGGTGCTCGAGGCGGCCGGTCTTCTGCAGGCCCATGGTGATCAGGGTCAGCGCGGCGTAGAACGTGACGAATCCGCCGGCGAAGTAGTAGACGCCGAACATGGTGCTGAACCACGCCGGATCCAGGGTCATCAGCAGATCCATGCCCGCGAACGAACAGCTGAGCGCGAAGAGGAGGATGGTCGGGCCGGAGCGGTTCTCCATGCGCAGGGTGAGTGCTGCGTCGCCGCTGCGGTCCTGGGCGCGGCTGGTGCGCCAGAAGAACAGCGCCGACCAGGTCCAGATCGCGAAGTACGCGACCCAGCGGACCAGGAAGAACGGCTTGTTCAACAACGGCGCCTTGTGCGCGGCAAGCTCGGGCGTCAGGTGGTGCGGGTGCGCGGCGGCCCAGTCGTAGACCTGCTCCAGGTTCAGCAGCACCGGCAGGATCATCAACGCCATGAAGGGCAGCACGGCGGCCATGTTCTCGGCCAGGCGCCGGATCACCACCGACCAGCTCGCGCGCGTCAGGAACTGGATCGGCAGGAAGACGAGCGCGCCCAGGCTGATGCTCAGGAAGTAGGCGAAGCTCACCAGCCAGCTGAACGAGAAGTGGCGGAAGTGGTCGCCGGCGGCAAACCCCAGCGCGAGGGCGCCGAGCAGTCCGACGATGCCCGCGGCGCCGCCGATCATGGTGATGCGGGGGCCGAGGCGGCCCATCTCGGTGACGGTGTCGGCCAGTCTGGGCAGCGGACGTTCGGTCACGGTTCGTCTCCCGGGTCAGCGCAGCGTGCGCCGGTTTTCTTCAGGTACGTCGTCGACGGTGGCGTTGCGGGCGCGTTGCAGCGCGCGGACGTAGGCCACGATCGCCCAGCGATCTTCCGGCGGGATCTGGTGTCCGTAGGCCGGCATGTTGCGGATGCCGTTGCGGATCACGTTGTAGAGATAGCCGTGCGGCCGGCCGATCACGGTCTCGGTGGCCAGGTCGGTGGGCGGCGTCCAGGTGCCCTGCTCCAGCGACTCGGCACGGCGATGGACCATTCCCGCGCCGGTGCCGCCGAGGCCGTGGCATGTGGCGCAGAAGATGTCGTAGCGCTGGCGGCCGCGGGTCAGGAGCGCCTCGGTGACCGGCAGGGGGAACGTGGTGGTGAAGGAGCTGTCGGGCTCGCGTCCCTGGTGGAGGCGGGTGTCCTCGCGGAGCCGGCCGCGCGGGCCGGTGCCCTCGGGCCAGCGACGCGCCGCGCGGCCGTCGGGGAAGAACGGGTTGACGCTCTGGGCCTTGAACGAGGGCTGGCTGTCCATGTCGGGTACGATCTGGATGCGGGTGGTCGACTTGGCGGGGTCGTGCCAGTTCTTCACGATACAGGCCAGCGGCACCAGCGTCAGCGCGGCCAGGATCAGCGCGATGGAAATCAGCGGTCGGGGCATCTCAGTCCTCCGCCTGGTCGTGGATCTCTTCCACCGCGAGACCGCCGAGCGACGACAGGAGTTCGCGGGTGGCCCTGCGGTCGAAGGCGGGGTCGTCCTTCTCGATGGCGATGAAGAAGCGGTCGCTGGTGGCGCGGGCGAAGCGCTCGCTGCTGAACAGCGGGTGATGCAGGCGCGGCATGCCGTTCAGGCCCCACATGCCGAAGAAGGTGGCGAAGGCGCTCAGCAGCACCGTCAGCTCGAACATGATCGGGACGTTGGCCGGGATGCCGAACAGCGGCTTGCCCGAGATGATGTACGGGTAGTCGACCGCGTTCATCCACCA
>CAZJMO010000119.1:7900-9284 GCA_964547085.1 uncultured Fibrobacteraceae bacterium
CTCGCCCCGGCCCGACTCACGGACTCCAGCCGTACCGCGATCCGCCCGGAAGCGGCAACGAACCGGCCGCCCACCGGGAGCGCCCGGTCGTAGTCCGCGGGCATGGGTGCGGCGCTCAGCCGGCGCGGCGGCGGGCCAGCCGAAGAGCGGTTTGCCGCTGATCACGAAGGGGTAGTCGACGGCGTTCATCCACCAGATCATCGCCAGGCCTGCGGCCATGCCGGCCAGGCCGCCCACGAGCACGATCCAGGGCAGGCGTGTGCCGCGGATGCCCATGGCCTCGTCCATGCCGTGGATGGGGAACGGCGTGTGCGCGTCCCAGCGGCGGTAGCCGGCGTCGCGGATCGTCTCGCAGGCCGACACCAGATCGTGGGCGTCGTCGAATTCGACCAGGAGTCCGTAGAAGCGCTCGTCGCGGTTCATCGGTCGACCTCCTGTTCCTTGCGGGGAATGTCACCGTGGTAATCGCCGACCGGGTGGGCGGGGCCGCCGTGGACGCTCGCGGCCGGCATCACCGTCTTGACCTCGGCCATGGCGACCATGGGCAGGAAGCGGATGAACAGCAGGACCAGCGTGAAGAAGAGGCCGAAGCTGCCCAGGAACGTGAGGATGTCGACCATGGTGGGCTGGTAGTAGGCCCAGCTCGACGGCAGGAAGTCGCGGCTCAGCGAGGTCACCGTGATCACGAAGCGCTCGAACCACATGCCGATGTTCACGAAGATGTAGATCACCCACATCGCCGGCAGCGACCGGCGCACGCGCTTGAACCAGAAGAGCTGCGGCGAGAGCACGTTGCAGCTGACCATGATCCAGTAGGCCCAGGCGTAGGGGCCGAACGCGCGGTTGACGAAGGCGAACTGCTCGAGCGGGTTGCCGCCGTACCAGGCGATGAAGAACTCCATGGCGTACGCGTAGCCGACCATGCTGCCCGTGGCCAGGATGATCTTGTTCATGTTGTCGAGGTGGTGCTTGGTGATGAACGGTTTCAGCCCGAACCACTGCCGCGCCGGCACCAGCAGCGTGCCGACCATCGCGAACCCCGAGAACACCGCGCCGGCCACGAAGTAGGGCGGGAAGATGGTGGTGTGCCAGCCGGGGACCTGGCTCACGGCGAAGTCGAACGACACCACCGAGTGCACCGACAACACCAGCGGCGTGGCCAGGCCCGCCAGCAGCAGATACGCCTTCTCGTAGCGGTGCCAGTGGCGGTGGCTGCCGCGCCAGCCGATGGCGAAGAAGCCGTACGCCATCTTCCGCCACTTGGTCTTGGCGCGGTCGCGGAGCGGGGCGAGGTCGGGCACCATGCCGGTGTACCAGAAGAGCAGGGACACGGTGGCGTAGGTGCCGACGGCGAACACGTCCCACAGCAGCGGGCTGCGGAAGT
>CAZJMO010000120.1:0-9274 GCA_964547085.1 uncultured Fibrobacteraceae bacterium
GGAGTACGCGCCGCTGTATCGCGATCTGGGGCTCGGGACCACTATCTGGTCGCCGCTGGCCAGCGGCATCCTCACCGGCAAGTACGGTGACGGCGTGCCGTCCGGCAGCCGTCTGGGTCACGAGAAATACACCTGGTTGGCGCGGATCCTCGAGGGCGAGAAAGGGCAGCAGAAGCTCCGCATCGCCCGACAGATCGGCGAACTGGCGGCCGACCTCGGCTGCGCGTCGTCGCAACTGGCGCTGGCCTGGTGTCTCAAGAACCCCCACGTCTCCACCGTGATCACCGGCGCGTCGCGGCCCGAGCAGGTGACCGAGAACATGCAGGCGCTCGCGGTCGTGCCGCAACTCACCGACGAGGTCATGGACCGGATCGAGGAGATCCTGGGCAACAAGCCCGGCCAGGCGGCGGACTGGCGGACGATGTAGCGCGCGGCCGGTGCGGCTCAGCTCCCGGGGATGATCCGCACCGGCGCCTCCACCGTCATCTCGAGCAGCGCCTGCGACAGCGTCTTGCCCTGCGGGTCGAGCATGAGCGAGACGGTGCCGCCGCCGCCCAGCGACCGCTCCATCAGGAAATTCAGCGCGTCGAGGTTGGGCAGCTCGTATCGCGTGACCTTGCCCTTGACGATACCCTTGAAGAACCGCCGTACGACCGCCGGGGTCAGCGTTTCACGGAGCCAGTCGTGGATCTCGGGCGAGCGTGCCAGCACGCCGATGTTGCAGGTGTCTCCCTTGTCGCCGGACCGCGCGTGCGCGAGGATGCGCAGCCGGACGCGGCGGGTTCGTCCCGGCCAATGGCGGACCCGCGGCCGGTGCACGACGGTTGGCGGTTCGCCACGGCCGGGCGGCGCCGCGTCGGTGAACCGGATCGTGGTGCTGTCCTCGGCGCCGTCCGGGTGCAGGACCATCACGCGCGCCTCGACGCTGCTGCGCCGGATGAGCGCCGGCCAGTATGCCACCACGGGCGAGGGCTTGGGCCGCCCGCCGGTGACGGCCATGCCGCTGGGACCCGAGAGGATGAGGGTGGGCAGCAGCACGCCGAACGCCTGGACGGTGTCGCGGTCGTGGTCGCGGATACCCAGGCGCAGCAGGACCTCGCTGGTTTCCCAGCGGTCGAGGCTCTCGGGCCAGATCGAGCCGGTGCCCACGACCGATGTGTGGCGGGCCTCGCCGCGGCGGCCGAGCCGCGTCCAGAAGATGCGCGCGGCGGCTTCGGCCTTCTCGGTGGCCTCGGGGCCCGACACCAGGACGGTGCCCGTCGCCTTCCAGCCGTCGTCGTAGGCCATGGAGACCTTGAACATGGGAGGGCGGGGCTCGCCGCGGACACCGGAGACGCGGACGCGGTTCCGGCCGACCTCCGTCAGTTCGATGGTGTCGAAGCGGGCGACCCCGTCGGGCGAGATGTACGCGGCCGGGTCGCCCATTTCGTAGACCAGCTGCTCCTTGACGGTCTTGGCGTTGACCAGACCGCCGGTGCCGTGGTGCTTGGTGACCTCGAAGACGCCGTCACTGCCCATCTCGACGATGGGATAGCCGATCCGTGCCAGGCTGGGCACCTCCCGCCAGTCCGTGACGTTGCCGCCGGTCGCCTGCGTGCCGCACTCGATGACGTGCCCGGCGACCACGCCGGCGGCGAGCCGGTCCCAGTCGTCTTCGGCCCAGCCGAACTCGTGGATCATCGGCGCCAGCGTGATGCCGGTGTCGGTGACGCGACCGGTGACGATGACCCGGCAACCGGCGCGCAGCGCGGCCACGACCGGTTCGGCGCCGAGGTAGACGTTGGCTGCGGTGACGCGGTCGCGGACCGGCGCCAGCGGCTCGCCGGTCTCCATGTTGTCGAGCGGGTCGCCGGCGGTCTGCAAGGCGTCCAGGCGCATCAGGATGTCGTCGCCGTCGACGACGCCGACGCGCACCTGGAGCCCCAGTTCGAGCGCCAGGTCGCGGATGCGGCGCCCCAGGCCCAGCGGGTTGATGCCGCCGGCGTTGGTGATCACCGTGACATCCTTCTCCACCAGCAGCGGCAGGCAGTCGCGCATCTGTTCGAGGAAATCGGCGGCGAAACCGAGGTCCTGGTTCTTGCGGCGCTGGGCCTGCAGGATCGACATGGTGACCTCGGCCAGGAAGTCGAGCGTGATGTAGTCGAGAGGGCCGCCCTCGAGTTGCCGCCGCAGCGCGTCGGGGTCGTCGCCCCAGTAGCCGCCTGCATTGCCGATCCGGATGGTGCGTCGCATGGCTCTCCTCAGTGTGTCGGGGGTTCGGGGGGTCGCAGGCGCGCGCAGCGGCTGGCCGGCGCGCAGCCGAGCCGGGCGCCCAGCCACCAGGCGGTCTGGGTGAGGACGTCGATGTCGATCCCCGTGGCGATGTCGAGGGAATCCAGCAGGGCGACCACGTCCTCTGTGGCGACCAGCCGGTCGGGGCCGAGGCCGCCCACCGAGGTGTCGATGGTCTGGAGTCCGAGCGGCAGCAGACCGCCGAGGCAGGCGAGGTGGTCGCGGCCGAGGCGGATCGCCAGGCGGTCGGGCCCCACCCGACCGGCGCAGACGTCCCAGAGGATCCTGACGGCGCCGCTGCGGTTGACGGCGCCGGCGTCCAGACTCACCTCGAAGCAGCCGAGGTTCCGCATCTCGACGCAGAGATCGGCCGTGTGGTGCGGGTCCACGGGGCCCTCGTCCGGGCAGACGACGGTCTGGGTCAGGTGGCCCCGCAGGCGCACGGCGTGGTCGGCGGCCAGGCGCGCCAGCGGTTCGAGACGGCGCAGTCCGGCCTCGACATCGCCGCCGTGTAGGCGTCGGCCGGCGCTGTCGGTGCATGGGGCCGACAGGGTCAGTTCGGTGACGCCGGTGGCCAGGGTCGCCTCGATGTCGTCGAGATCGCCGGCCAGCAGTGCGTAACGCGTGTCCGGGTGGCGCGGCAGCGCGGCGATCGAATCGCGGGGGCCGCCGACGACGAGGTCGCGCAGGCCGGCCTGGACCAGGCGGTCGACGAGCGTGTGGTGGGTGGCTTGGTCCAGCGGCGGATCGTGGGGACGCGAGTTGCGCGGCCCCGTCTCGATGATCGCCACATATGCCGGACCGGTCCGCATCAGTGATGTCCTTCCAGGACGAGAAGCGGCTGTCCCTCCATGACCTGCTCCCCGACCGCGTAGAGGATCTCCTTCACCTTGCCGTTCTCGGGGGCGCAGATGCTGTACTGCATCTTCATGGCCTCGAGCACCGCCAGCGTGGCGCCTCGGGTCACGTCGTCGCCCTCGTGGCAGTGGATGCCGACGATGATGCCGTTGATCGGGGCGTTGAGCTGGCCGGCGTCTTCCGCCTCCTCCACCGCGTGGGACGGCACGGGCAGCGCGAAGGTGTGGACGTGGTGGCGGAAGTGCACGGTCACGGCCGTGGAGGTCGCCGTGACCGTGGCCTTGAGCAGGTGCCCGTCCAGTTCGGCGAAGAGGCGTTGGCCGTGGCCACGATCTCGCGCTCGTCGAGGTCGAGGCGGTAGCCGCCGGCCATATCGCGGACCACGCCGACGAGGATCTCGCGGCCCTCGTGGTCGAGCAGCCGAACGGTGCTGCGGGCCTGACCGTTGAGGCGCCACTGCGGCAATGTCGACCAGGGCGAGTGCGGGTCGTGCGTCAGGCGGTCGCGACCGCGGGCGTTGAGCGCCTGGCATTCCAGAAGGTAGAGCGCGGCCAGGGCCTGGAATCGCGTCGGCGAGAGGCCGTTGGTGCCGACGAGGAGGTCGGCGTGGTCGGTCAGGAAGCCGGTGGAGAGGTCGCCGGCGAGGAAGGGGCGGGCGTCGAGGATGTTCGCCAGGAAGTTCAGGTTGTGGGTCACGCCCACGATCCGGTACTCCTCCAGCGCGCGGTTGATGCGGCGGATGGCCAGTGAACGCTGCTCGTCCCAGCAGATGAGTTTGGCGATCATCGGGTCGTAGTGGCTGGTGATCTCGTCGTTCTCGCGGACGCCGCTGTCGATCCGGACGTGGCGCGACGGCTCCGGCTCGGCCATGAAGGTGATGCGGCCGGGAGCGGGCTTGAAATCGTCGTCGGGATCCTCGGCGTAGATGCGCGCCTCGATGGCATGGCCGTGGATCCGGACCTCGTCCTGCGTCAACGGGAGCGGGTCGCCGGACGCCACCAGCAGTTGCCACTTCACGAGATCCTGGCCGGTGACCATCTCGGTGACCGGGTGTTCGACCTGCAGGCGCGTGTTCATCTCCATGAAGTAGAATCCGCCGTCCGCGTCGAGCAGGAACTCCACGGTGCCGGCGCTCTGGTAGCCGATGGCTACGGCGGCGCGGACGGCCGCCTCGCCCATCGTGCGACGCAGATCGGGCGCCAGACCGGGCGCCGGCGCTTCCTCGATGATCTTCTGGTGTCGGCGCTGGATCGAGCAGTCGCGGTCACCGAGGTAGATGCAGTGTCCGTGGCTGTCGGCGAACACCTGTATCTCCACGTGTCGGGGTCGCGCCAGGAAACGCTCGAGCAACACGGTCTGGTCTCCGAACGCGCCGAGGGCCTCGCCGCGCGCGAGTTGCAACGCGTCGATGAAATCGTCCTCGCGCTCGACCACGCGCATGCCCTTGCCGCCGCCGCCCATGGCCGCCTTGATCAGCAGCGGGAACCCGACCTCGCGGGCGGCCGCCAGGAGCGTTGCGTCGTCCTGCTGCCGACCGTGGAAGCCCGGCAGCATGGGGACGTCCGCGGCCGCCATGAGTTCCTTGGCGCGGCTCTTGTTGCCCATCTCGGCGATGGCCTCCGGCGGTGGCCCGACGAACACCAGGCCGGCTTCGGCGCAGCGACGGGCGAAGTCGGCGTTCTCCGACAGGAACCCGTAGCCGGGGTGGATCGCGTCGGCTCCGGAGGTCGCCGCGGCCGCGAGCACCTTGTCCTGATCGAGGTAGCTCTGGGCGCTGGGCGCGGCGCCGAGGCGCACCGCCTCGTCGGCCAGGGCCACGTGCATCGCGCCGGCGTCGGGGTCGGAATGGACCGCGACGGTGCGGATGCCGAGCTGCCGGGTCGTACGGATGATGCGGCAGGCGATCTCGCCGCGATTGGCGATGAGCAGCTTACGCAACATCGGACTACTCCTCGGCGGGCGCCCAGGCGGGCGGTCGTTTTTCGAAGAACGCGTCGAGGCCTTCGCGGCCCTCGGGACGTGTGCGAAGGTCGGCGATCAGACGGGCTGTCTCGCGAATCAGTCCGTCGGTCACCGGGTGGCCGTGCACGCGCTGCACCAGTTCCTTGACCGCCGCCTGGGCGCCCGGAGCGCCGGCCAGGACGGCGCCGACCCAGCGTTCGGCGGCGATGTCCGGATCGTCGGCGTGTTCGTGGACCAGCCCCGAACGCAGGGCGGCGTGGACATCGACGTGCTCGGCGGTCAAGGCGCTGTGGCGGGCGCGACGCGGACCGAGCGTGCGCACGACATACGGCGAGATCACCGCAGCGGCCAGACCCAGTCGCGCCTCGCTCAGGCAGAAGCGGGCGTCGTCGGCGGCGATCACGGTGTCGCAGCAGCAGCAGATGCCGACCGCGCCGCCGTACGCCGCGCCCTGAACCACCGCGAGCACCGGGCGCGGAAAGGTGTCCAGGCGGCGCAGCATGCCGGCCAGGCGCACGGCGTCGTCGAGGTTCTCCCGGCTGTCGGCCGCGGCCATGGCGCGCATGTCGTCGAGGTCGGCGCCCGCGCAGAAGTGCTTGCCCTCGCCGCGGAGGACCAGCGCGCGCGTATCCGGCCGTTCCGCGGACCAGCGCAGCAGATCGTCCATCTCGCGCACCATGACGCCGGACAGCGCGTTGCGCTTCCCGGGGCGGGCCAGGGTCAGGGTGACCACGCCGCGGGTGTCGCGTGCGGCGTGGCAGGTGGTTCGTGTTTCTTGCATACCGACTCCTACATGCGGAAGATGCCGAAACGGGTCTCGCGGATCGGGGCGTTGAGCGCCGCGGAAAGACCCAGGCCGAGAACGTCTCGGGTCTGGGCGGGGTCGATCACGCCGTCGTCCCAGAGGCGGGCGCTGGCGTAATAGGGGTGGCCCTGCGCCTCGTAAAGGGTGCGGATGGGGTCCTTGAATGCCGCCGCCTCCTGGTCACTCATCGTCTTGCCGTCGCGGGCGAGACCGTCGGCCTTGACGGTGCCGAGCACGTTGGCTGCCTGCTCGCCGCCCATCACCGAGATGCGCGCGTTGGGCCACATCCACAGCAGCGTCGGATCGTAGGCCCGGCCGCACATGCCGTAGTTGCCGGCGCCGTAGCTGCCGCCGACCAGCACGGTGAATTTGGGGACCTGCGCACAGGCGACCGCGGTGACCAGCTTGGCGCCGTGCTTGGCGATGCCCTCGGCCTCGGCCTTCCGGCCCACCATGAACCCGGTGATGTTCTGCAGGAACAGCAGGGGGATGCGGCGCTGGCAGCACAGCTCGACGAAGTGCGTGCCCTTGAGCGCGGAATCCGAGTGCAGGATGCCGTTGTTGCCGAGAATCCCCATCGGGTAGCCGTGCAGGTGCGCGAATCCGGTGACCAGGGTGTCGCCGTCGCGCGTCTTGTACTCGTCGATTTTCGACCCGTCTACCAGCCGCGCGATCTCCTCGCCCATGTCGAACTGTCGCTTGAGGTCGGTGCCCACGATGCCGTAGAGCTCGTCCGCCGGGTACAGCGGCGCGGCGGGTTCCCGGATCTCCAGGCCCAGCGGCTTGCGGCGATTCAGGTTCCGCACGGCGCGGCGGGCGATGGCCAGCGCGTGGCGGTCGTCCTGCGCGTAGTGGTCGGCAACGCCGCTGATGCCGGTGTGCAGCGCGGCGCCGCCCAGTTCCTCGGCCGTGACCTCCTCGCCGGTGGCGGCTTTCACCAGCGGTGGTCCGCCCAGGAAGATGGTGCCCTGCTCGCCGACGATGATCGCCTCGTCGGCCATGGCGGGCACGTAGGCGCCGCCCGCGGTGCAGAGACCCATGACGACCGCGATCTGCGGGATCCCCGCGGCGGACATGGTGGCCTGGTTGTAGAAGATGCGGCCGAAGTGGTCGCGGTCGGGAAACACCTCGTCCTGGTACGGCAGGTTGGCGCCGCCCGAGTCCACGAGGTAGACGCACGGCAGGTGGCAGCGCGCGGCGATCTCCTGCGCGCGCAGGTGCTTCTTCACGGTCAGGGGATAGTAGGTGCCGCCCTTGACGGTCGCGTCGTTGGCCACGACCACGCACTCGCGGCCCTCGATGCGACCGATCCCGGTGATCAGTCCCGCCGCGGGTGCCGGCGGATCGTAGACCCCGTGCGCAGCGAATTGGTTGAGTTCCAGGAACGGCGACCCCGGGTCCAGCAGCGCCTTGATACGGTCGCGGGGCAGGAGCTTGCCCCGGGACAGGTGCCGCGCCTGGGATTTTTCGCCTCCGCCGCGGCGGATGATGTCCAGCTGACGGCGCAGGTCGTCGACAAGTTCGCGCATGGCTGCGTCGTTGCGCCGGAAACGGTCGCTGCGGGTGAGCACGCGGCTGCGGATGATACTCACGCGGCGCCTCCTTCGGCGCGGCGGGTCCTGGCGACGCCGGCACCCTGGGGGTGGGTTTCCTCGAAGAGTTCGCGGCCGATGAGCAGGCGGCGGATCTCGCTCGTGCCGGCGCCGATCTCGTAGAGCTTGGCGTCGCGCAGGAGGCGGCCGGCGGGGAACTCGTTGATGTAGCCGTTGCCGCCGAGGATCTGCACCGCGTCCAGCGCCATGCGCGTGGCGGTCTCGGCGGCCAGCAGGATGGCGCCGGCGGCGTCCTTGCGCGTGGTCTCGCCGCGGTCGCAGGCGCGCGCCACGGTGTAGACGTAGGCGCGGACGGCGTTGGTCTGGGTATACATGTCGGCGATCTTGGCGCGGATCAGCTGGAAATGGCCGATGGCGCGGCCGAACTGTCGGCGCTCGTGGACGTAGGGGACGACCAGATCGAGGCAGGCGCGCAGGATGCCGACCGGTCCGGCCGCGAGCACGACGCGCTCGTAATCGAGGCCCGACATCAGGATCCGGATGCCCTCGTCCGCCGGTCCCAGGACGTTGTCCGCCGGGACCTCGCAGTCCTCGAAGACCAGCTCGCAGGTCTGCGAGCCGCGCATTCCCAGCTTGTCCAGCTTCTGCGCGGTGGAGAAACCCGGCATTCCCTTCTCGACGACGAAGGCGGTGATGCCGCGGGCGCCCCGCGCGGGGTCGGATTTGCCGTAGACGATGAGCGTTTCGGCTTCGGGGCCGTTGGTGATCCACATCTTGGTGCCGTTGAGCAGGTAATGGCCGCCGCGCGGTTCGGCGCGCAGCTGCAGGCCGGCGACATCGCTTCCGGCGCCCGATTCGCTCATCGCCAGTGCGCCCACGTGCTCGCCGCTGACGAGTTTCGGCAGGTATCGGCGCCGCTGGTCCGGGGTGCCGTTGCGGAAGATCTGGTTGACGCAGAGGTTGGAATGCGCGCCGTAGCTCAGCCCCACGGACGCCGATGCGCGGCTGATCTCCTCCATGGCGACCACGTGCGCGAGGTAGCCCAGACCGGCACCGCCGAATTCCTCGCCGACGGTGACGCCCAGCAGACCGGCCTGGCCGAGCTTGCGCCAGAGGCCCTGGGGGAAGGCGTTGTCCTGGTCGATGCGGTCGGCCAGCGGGGCGATCTCGCGCCGGGCGAACTCCCGCGCGTGGGCGCGGAGCAGGTCGATATCCTCGCCCAGGGCGAAATCGAGCTCGTGGTAGTGGGTGACCATGATTCCCCCGGTGGCTGTCGGTGCGCAGGGTCGGCATTCTGACCGGACAAAATCGGTGGGAAATCGGTTTTGCGCCACTGTAACGACAAGAGATTCGCGTCGCCGAGGGGGCGCCGATGCGGCTTCGTGCCGCGCCGCCACTCCGGTTGTGGCGCGGCATTCTTCGCCATGTTGCGGACAGGCGTCCCCCGCGAGGTCGGAAACTGATCCACGAGTGCGATGCTGGCGATTTGCCGTGCGCGGCGTACGGATCTATTGTTGCCGGGTGAATCCTGCCTTCAGCCGGGAACGATCGACATGCTGCGCCGTCGTCCCAGAATCATCGGTTTCCTCCACCGCCGACCGTCGGCGTTGGCGGCGTTGTACGTCTGCGGCCTGCTGGCGACGCTGACGCACTTCTCCGTCGCTGGATTCGCGTGTCTCTGCCACTGCCACGACGCGCCCCGGTCGACCATCGTTGCGACGACCGCTCCCGGCGCGGCCACGTTGTCTTCCCACCACCTCGAATCCTGCGGCCACCACCGGTACTACATTGACGAACGCATCGACGCGCTGGCGCCCGTCCTGTC
>CAZJMO010000121.1:0-4823 GCA_964547085.1 uncultured Fibrobacteraceae bacterium
CGAGCAGGACCTGACCGCCATCCGCGACGCCCGGCGCGACACCGCCCTGCGGCGCCTGCTCCTCGAGCGCGTGCGCGGCCAGCACCGCCGCGCCAGCGAACCGGCCGTCCTGGCCCGCGCGCGCAGCCTCTTCAGCGACTTCACCGACGGCCGCTACGAGTTGATCGTGGCGGACACGGACCAGGACACCTTCCGCGCCGTCGTCACCGCCACCGGCGTCGGTCTCTCCCTGGGCCAGCTCAGCGACGGCACCCGCGCCCAGCTCCTGCTCGCGGTGCGCCTGGCGTACCTGCAGGAGACCGAACGCGGCGTGCGCTTGCCGTTGTTCCTGGACGAATCGCTCACCGCCAGCGACGCCGCCCGCTTCGAGGCCATCGGCCGCTCCGTGATCCGGTTGATCCGCGACGAGGGCCGCCAGGTCTTCTACCTGACGTGCGACCCGGCCGACATCGAGGCCTGGCAACGGCTCCTGACGCGCGAGGGTCTTCCGGAAGCGTCGGTGATCGATCTCGCGAGCGTGCGACGGCTTGCCGCCGCGGCGCCGAGCGGGCGACTCAGGCCGCCGCGACGCCCGTCCGTCCCGGCACCGGATCCCGGCGAGGACGCCGCCGCCTACGGCGCGCGCATCGACGCTCCGGCGCTGGAAACGCGTTCGGCCGACGCCGCGCATCCGTTCCACCTCCTGCGGGACCGCCTGCCGCTGCTGCACGACCTGCTCACCAGCGGCGTCGACACGGTCGGGCAGATCGAGCCGCTGGCTGCAACGCTCGCGGCCGACGGCAAGCTGGCGCCCGAAGATCGGCGCCGCCTGGCCGCCCGCCGCCGCGCGCTCGCCGCGTTCCTGGCCGCGTTCGGCACCGGGCGCGGTCGAATCGTTCCGGCGGGCGCGATCACCGCCGAAAGCGGAATCACCAGCGGCAAGCTGTCGGAGATCGAGGACATCCTGGTCGCCGAGCACGGCGACGCCGCGCGTCTGGTCGACGCACTCGCGCACAAGCGGGTGAAGGGATTGCGGACGAATATGCGGGAAGAGCTGACCGATTGGCTGGAGCAGGAAGGCTATCTCGATCCGCGGCCCGTGCTGGAGCGCGCGCGCGTGGAGCTCGACGTGAAGGTGTCGGCACGCGCCGATCTGGAAGCCGGAATGCTCGACCTGGCCACGCTCGACGCACTGATCGGCGCCTGGTGGACCGCGGCCGGCGGCGAGGTCGGCTAGCGGCCCTTCATCATGGCCATCTGGGCCTCGAGGCGCTCGACCAGGATCTGTCGCGTCAGGGAGCAGGCCTCGCTGATGCGCTCGGAGCGCAGGCTGTAGTAGACGTTGATGCCTTCGCGTCGAGTGTTCACGACCCCGGCCTGGCGCAACACGGCCAAGTGCTGGCTGGTGTTGGCCTTGGGAATCTCCAGATGCTCGGCCAGCGCGTTGACGGTGACCTCGCCCTTGGCCTTGAGCACGTCGAGGATCTCGAGGCGCTTGGGATTGGCGAGGGTCTTGCAGAGCTGGGCCTGCATCTCGTAGAGCGTGCGATCCATGGTTTCGTCCTTCCCTGGACGCGCTGCGACGTCCACGTGGTCCGCTTTCACGATAGGGAAAGACTGCGCAATGTCAAATATTCACAATTTCTAATCTCTATAGCTTAATGCCGGTCACTCCATCGACTCCAATTCCGGCGGCAGCTTGAACCGGACGTTTTCTTCCACGCCGGCGACCTCGGAAGCCACCCAACCCGCAGCCTGCAATCGGGTCGCCACGGCCTGCACCAAACGCTCCGGCGCCGACGCCCCCGCGGTCAGCCCGAGCACCGTGTGGCCCGCGAGCGCCTCCGGGTCGACCTCGTCGGGGCCGTCGACCAGGGTGGCGGCGACGCCTTGCTGGGTCGCCACCTCGCAGAGGCGCACGCTGTTGCTGCTGTTGCGCGACCCCACCACCAGGATGTGCGTCGCGCCGGCTTCGATCAGCGACTTGACGGCCGATTGGCGGTTGGTGGTCGCGTAGCAGATGTCGTCCCGGCCAGGCCGGACCAGGTTGGCGAACCGCTTCCGCAGGGCGGCGATCATCGCTGCGGTCTCGTCGATGCTGAGCGTGGTCTGGGTGACGTAGACGATCGCGGCGTCGTCGGGGATGTCGAGCGCGGCGACATCGGCGACGGTCTCCACCAGATGGACCTGCCCCGGCGCTTCGCCCATGGTGCCGACGACCTCGTCGTGCCCGGCGTGGCCGATCAGCACGATCGGCTGGCCCTTCTCCGCGTATTTCCGGACGCTGCGGTGCACCTTGGCCACGAGCGGACAGGTGGCGTCCACGGTGCGCAAGCCGCGGCGGCGGGCCTCCTCGCGCACCGACGGCGCGATGCCGTGCGCACTGAAGACCACCAGCGCGCCTTCGGGCGCCTCGTCGAGTTCTTCTATGAAAATGACACCTCGATTGCGGAAATCTCCCACCACGGCTTGGTTGTGGACGATTTCCTTCCGCACGTAGATGGGGGACCCATGGATCTCGAGCAAGCTGTCGACAACGCCAACGGCCCGGTCCACCCCGGCGCAGAATCCTCGGGGACGGGCGATGAGCAGCTGTCGTGGGTTCGTGTCGTTCAAGGATGCTCCTTTGCTGGCCGTGCCTTCGCTTCCGCCAAGAAAGCCCCGACGGTGGCCGGCGACAAGGGCGCGCGCCGGGCCGCGGTTTTTTCTTGCAACTCGACCGGATTAGTATATTATCTCCGTAGTTAAGAACCTTCGCAACTGCATGCGACCGAAGGAGTCCGTCATGACCGTCGACCGTTGGCTGCGCGCCATTGCCGGTGCCTTCATCCTGATCAGTGTGATCCTCGCCGTCAAGATCAGTCCGAGTTGGCTCTATTTCACCGGCTTTGTCGGCCTCAACCTCTTACAGAGCGCGTTTACCGGCTGGTGTCCGATGATCTCCATCCTGCGCAAGATCGGGGTCCCCGACCCCGCCGGTCGTTGATGAAGGAGCCCACGATGACACTCTCTCGCACCCTGATCCCCACGCTGCTCCTGGCGTCGCTGCTCGGCGGAACAGTCGCCTGGGCCGCTCCGGTCGCCGCTCCGGCCCCGGACAACGCCGCGAGGCTGGGCGAGGTCCGTGGGGACACGCTGTACGTCGCGCTGGATCGTCTGGTGACCACGGCCCTCGAGCGCAACGAGATGCTCCTGGCCGGCCGCGCCATGGTCGAGTCCGCCGAGGCCGACGCCGCCGGTGCCTGGTCCGGCTTCCTGCCGCAGATATCGGTCAGCGAGATGTTCCTCCGTTCGGATGATCCGCTCATGGCCTTCGGCTTCAAGCTGAACAACCGCGACGCTCGGGCCGAGGACTTCATTCCCGACAACCTCAACGGGCCCGGCGAGGTGAACAACTGGGTGACGACCCTGCAGGCGCGGCTGCCGATCTTCAACGGCGGCATGAGCTGGTACGGCAAGCAAGCCGCCGCCGACGCGGCGCGCGCCGCCCGCTTCGATCACGCGCGCGCCCGCGAGACGGTCGTTTTGCAGGCCGTGCAGACGTTCGAGGGACTGACGCTCGCGCTCTCGTACGACGATGTCGTCGCCGCAGCGATCACCAGCGCCGAGGCCCACGAGCGGCAGGCGCGGTCGCTGCTCGACGCGGAGATGGCCACCGAGGCGGATCTCCTCCAGGCCCAGGTCTTCCTGAGCCGCCTGCGCCAGCAGCAGATCACCGTGCAGAACCAGATCGCCATGGCGGGTGAGATGATCCGTCTGTTGACGGCCATCGAGACCCCGCTGGTTCTGGCGGCGTCACCGCAGGCGTTCCCGCTCGACACTGTCGCGCCGGGGAGCGAGATCCCCGTCCGGGACCGCAACGATCTGGCCGCCCGGGCGTCCGAGGCGCGCGCGGCCGCCGGCATGGTCGGCGTGGCCCGCGGCGCCATGCTGCCGCACGTGAACCTGAGCCTGCAGCGCAACTTCCACAGCCACGAGGACGCCTTCGGCAGCGACGCGAAGAATTGGGGTGTGGGCGCCTACGCCACGTGGGATCTCTTCACGGGCCTGCAGGACGTGTCGTCGCTGCGCCGGGCCCGCGCCCAGAGCCGCGCCGCCGAATTCCGCTACGACTTCGAGCTGCGCCGCGCCCGCCACGAGGCGCTCCAGGCCCGCCGCGACGCCGACGCCTCGCACGCGCGGGTCACCGTCGCCGAGAGCGCCGTCGACGCCGCCCGCGCTTCGTTGCGCATCGTCGCCAACCAGTATCGCGAGGGGCTGGCCGACATGGTCGACCTCCTCGACGTGCAGGCTGCAGCCACCGGCGCCGAGGGCGCCCTGGTGCAGGCCCGCCACGATCACCGCGTGGATCTCGCCCGTCTCGCCCACGCCACCGGCACCGCCATCTTCGAGGAGGCCGTCCGTGACTAGCTCGATCACTTCCCGCGGCGCGCACCTGGCCGCCGCCGTCCTGACGCTGGGCCTGCTTCTGGCCGCGACCGGCTGCGGCGGCGGCGACGAGCCCGCCCGCTACGAACCCAAGAACGTCCGCGCCGACCTCGTCAGCGCCGTCCGAACAACCGTGCCGCGCACCGTCCTGGCCACCGGCGAACTCGAGGCCGAGAACTCCGTCGAGGTCTCCACGCGCATGATGGGCCAGGTCCGCGAGGTCCTGGTCCGCGAGGGCGCGACCGTCGTCGCCGGCCAGTGCCTCGTGCGCATCGACGACACCGACGTCGTGGCCCGCCAGCGCCAGGCCGACGCGGCGATCGCCGAGGCCCAGGCCGTGCTCGACAACGCGGAGACCAACCTTGCCCGCTTCGAACGTCCCTTCGCCGAGCACTCGGCCTCCCGCGCCCCGCTCG
>CAZJMO010000121.1:4842-7700 GCA_964547085.1 uncultured Fibrobacteraceae bacterium
CATCGGCGTTGCCCATATCGGCTGGATCTCCAGGGATCCCGAGCCCAACAGGCTTCCGGGCGACATGGCCAGTCCCGGCCAGCCGCTGGTGATGCTCGAGCAGACCGGCATCATGAAGGTCCGCGCCGGCATCGGCGAGCGCGACATCGACCTCATCGACGTCGGCGCCGAGGTCCGCATCAAGGTGACCTCGCTCGACCAGACGGTCTACACCGTCCCGGTCGCGCGCGTCATCCCTTCGGCCAACCCGATCAGTCGCACCTTCGACCTCGAGGCCTACATCCCCAACGCCGACGGTCGCCTGCGGACCGGCATGTTCGCCCGCGTCGAGGTCGCCGTGGGCTCGCGCGAAGCGGTGCTGATCCCGGCCGAGGCGGTGCACACGCGCGGCCAGCTGACCGGCGTCTGGGTGGTCGACGAGACCGCGACGGCACACCTGCGCTGGATCCGCGTCGGACGCACCTTCGGCGACGAGATCGAGGTCGTCTCGGGGCTGCAAGGAGACGAGAGCCTGGTCCTGCGCGCCGACCTGCCGCTGGTCGAGGGCGACAAGGTGGTGGACTGACATGAACGACAATAAGATCCCCAGCGCGGGTGCCGACCTGCCGGAGAACGCCGGCCCCATGACGCGCCTGGCGAACACTTTCATCAGCAGCAAGCTGACGCCGCTGCTGGCGCTGGTGATGCTGCTGATCGGCCTGTTCGCCATCTCCCTCACGCCGCGTGAGGAGGAGCCGCAGATCGTCGTGCCCATGATCGACGTCATGGTCATGCTGCCGGGCGCCACGCCGGCCGAGATCGAGAACATCATCACCAAGCCGCTGGAGCAGAAGGTCTGGGAGATCGAGGACGTGGAATACGTCTACAGCGTCTCCTATCCCGGCTTCTCGCTGGTGACCGCGCGCTACACCGTCGGCACCGACATGGAGGCCGCCGTCACCCGCATCTGGAACAAGATCCAGGGCAACATGGATCTGGCGCCGATGGGCATCATGCAGCCCATGATCAAGGTCCGCGCCATCGACGACGTCCCGATCATGACGCTCACCCTCTGGAGCGAGCGCTACGACCTCTACGACCTCCGCCAGATCGCCGGCGAACTGCGCGCCGAGGTGGCCGCCGTCGACAACGTCTCGGTGGTCGACCTGCACGGCGGCCGCCGCCGCGCCGTCCGCGTGGAGCTGGACCCGCAGCGCATGGCCGCCCTGGGCGTGACCACGCTGTCGGTGCTGCCGGCGCTGGAGATGCAGAACCAGAGCCTGCCCGCCGGCTCGCTGAGCATGGGCGGCCGGGAGTTCGTGGTCGAGACCGGCGCCTTCCTGCACGACGCCGACGATGTGGCGAACCTCGTGGTCGGCGTCCACGGCCAGCGCCCGGTGCGGCTGATGGACATCGCCGCGGTGACCGACGGTCCGGCCGAGATCGACAGCTACGCGTTCTTCGGGGTCGGCCCGCAGGCGCACGGCATCGGCCTGGATCCGCAGACGTTCCCGGTGGGGAGCGAGTACGCCGCGGTCACGCTGTCGGTGGCCAAGCGCAAGGGCAGCGACGCCACGCGCGTCTCGGAGGCCGTGCGCACCAAGGTCGAGAATCTCAAGGGACGGCTGATTCCCGCCGACGTCGAGACGACGGTCACGCGCGACTACGGCGAGACCGCCAACGACAAGGCCAAGCACCTGATCGAGAGCCTGGGCCACGCCATCCTGCTGGCCATGCTGGTGGTGTTCCTGGCGATGGGTTGGCGCGGGTCGCTGATCATCTTCGTGTCGATCCCGACGACCTTCGCGCTGACGCTCTTCGTCTACTACATGTTCGGCTACACGCTGAACCGGGTGACGCTGTTCGCGCTGATCCTGGTGACGGGGCTGGTGGTGGACGACACCATCATCGTGGTCGAGAACATCCACCGGCACTTCCAGGAAACCGGCAAGCGCTCGGTGAGGATCGCGCTGAAGGCGATCCAGGAGATCGGCAACCCCACGATCCTGGCCACGCTCACGGTGATCGCCTCGCTCTTCCCGATGGCGTTCGTGCGCGGACTGATGGGACCGTACATGCGGCCCATGCCGATCGGCGCCTCGCTGGCCATGGTCTTCTCGCTGTTCGTGGCGTTCGTGATCGCGCCGTGGCTGGCCATGCGCCTTATCAAGCCGCACGCCGCCAAGGACGGGGAGGTCGGGCGACCGCTCCAGGAGACGCGCATCTATCGCCTCTACGACCGCACCTTGCGCCCGCTGCTGCAGAGCCCGTCGAAGGCCATCCTGTCGCTCGTGGTGGTCGCGGTGCTGACGATCGCCAGCACGCTGCTCTTCTTCACCCGCACGGTGCAGGTGAAGATGCTGCCCTTCGACAACAAGAGCGAGTTCCAGGTCGTCGTCGACATGCCCGAGGGCACCACGCTCGAGGAAACGACCATGGTCGCGCGCGAGATCGGCGACTACCTGTCGACCGTGCCCGAGGTCACCGACTACCAGGTGTACGCCGGCACCGCGGCGCCCATCAACTTCAACGGCCTGGTCCGGCACTACATGATGCGGCGCGGCCCGAACGTCGCCGACCTGCAGGTCAACCTCGTCGAGAAGGGCGACCGCAAGGACCAGAGCCACGCCATCGCCGTGCGCGTCCGCGGTCCGATCCAGGAGGTCGCCGCGCGGCACGGCGCGGCCGTCAAGGTGGTCGAGGTGCCGCCCGGCCCGCCCGTCCTCTCGACACTGGTGGCCGAGATCTACGGCCCCGATCCCGAGGGCCGCATCGAGGTGGCCCGCCAGGTGAAGGAAATCTTCGAGACGACCCCGGGCGTGGTCGACGTGGACTGGTACGTCGAGGCAGATGACAGAAAGTATATTTTCAACGTTGAT
>CAZJMO010000121.1:7710-9243 GCA_964547085.1 uncultured Fibrobacteraceae bacterium
GGAGCGTGCGGCCGTGCGCGGCGTCCGCAGCCAGCAGGTGGCCCGAACCCTGGCCGTGGCCCTGGCGGGACTGGACGCGGGCCTGGTGCACGTGGACGACGCCGCCGAACCGGTGCCCGTGAACGTGCGCCTGCCGCTCGAGGACCGCAGCAGCCCCGACGCTCTCGGCGACCTCTTCGTCGGCAGCCGCGACGGCGGCCTGGTGCCGTTGTCGGATCTGGTCCGGGTCGAGGAGACGCTGATCCCCAAGAGCCGCCACCGGCGCAACCTGAAGCCGGTGGTCTACGTGACCGGCGATGTCGCCGGTGCGCTGGAATCGCCGATCTACGCGATCCTGGACATGAAACCGCGGATCGCGGCGATTCCCATCCCCAGCGGCGTGGACCTCGCGCAGTATTTCAAGGCGCAGCCGGAGCTTACCGAGAAGTACAGCCTCAAGTGGGACGGCGAGTGGCACATCACCTACGAGGTCTTCCGTGATCTGGGCGTGGCCTTCGCGGTCGTGATGGTGATCATCTACCTGCTGATCGTGGGCATGTTCCAGAACTTCACGATCCCGCTGCTGATGATGATCCCGGTGCCGCTGACATTGATGGGGATCGTGCCGGGGCACCTCATTTTCGGCGCCTTCTTCACCGCCACGAGCATGATCGGGTTGATCGCGCTGGCGGGGATCATGGTGCGCAACAGCATCCTGTTGATCGACTTCATCCTGGCGCGTCGCGCGCAGGGCCTGGACCTGCAGGAAGCCGTCATCGAGGCCGGCGCGGTCCGCTTCCTGCCGATCGCGCTGACGGCGGGCACCGTGGTGGCCGGCAGCTTCGTGATGGTCTTCGACCCAATCTTCCAGGGACTGGCGATCTCGCTGATGATGGGAGCATTGATCTCGACGGCCCTGACGATCGTCGTGATCCCGCTGGCTTATTACCTGTACGCCAACAAGAACGGAGGGTCGGCCTAGAAGGGCCGACCCTCCGGCCACATGTCGCACGCTGGATTTCCAGCTGTGGAGCATGCCCGGAACCGAAATCTTCAACGTTCCTGATAAGAAAAGACCAACACCTGGAAACCGTATAACTATGTTTTGAATAAAGAGATGTATAATTCGGAATGGTCCTCGTGTAGCGATCCGCCGGAAAACCGCCAAGAAACCGATTGATCGCTCCGAGCGGTTCGCGTATATTTTGGTTATCTAAGGGTGATCATTATTGATGCACGGCCTGTCGGTTTCTCCCTCCAATCCCCCACCGGCATGCCGTCCCGGCCGGAACCTCGGTTCCGGCCGGATTTTTTTATTCCCCCCAGATCGCCTCATGTTGGATGCGTTCACGCTCCTCGCCCCAGCGTGCGTCCTCCGGCGCCGCCGCCTCGGCGCGTTTGATCCAGAGCATCGCTTCCGAAAAGCGACGACGACGACACAGCACGTCGGCGAGCGCAGCGAGCGCGGCGGGGTCCCGGCGCCCGGTCAGCTCCACGGCCCGACGGGCGGCCGTTTCGGCCTCCGCGAGCTCCCACTGCAACGCGGCCGCCGCG
>CAZJMO010000122.1:0-9195 GCA_964547085.1 uncultured Fibrobacteraceae bacterium
GGAGACACTTTCGCACCAAACCACAGTCGAGCCGATTGGTTCTCACAATTCCTGGGATCATGCTGTAGGTTACGGGAATACCGGCTCCCGATGCACGCCGGACCGATTCCGGCAGGAAGGGAAGGACCGACCGATGCTCGCCTATCTCGAAGCCCACTCGATACTGCTGGTGCTGGCCATCTTCATGGCCCGCGTGGCCGACGTCTCGCTCGGCACCTTGCGCACGATCTTCGTCCTCAAGGGCCACCGCATCTACGCGGCCTGTCTGGGCTTCTTCGAGATCCTGATCTGGCTGGCCGCGGCCGGCCAGGTCATCAACAATCTCGACACCTGGTACCTGGCCGTCGCCTACGCGGGCGGCTTCGCCACGGGCAATATCGTGGGGAGCTTGATCGAGTCGAAACTGGCGCTCGGCCTGGAGCTGGTGCGAATCCTCGGCCACGACCCGACCGTCGGCCTGGCGCGCAGGCTGCGTTATCTGGGCTACGAGGTCGCCAGCCTCCAGGGCGTGGAGAACGCGACGACGCCGCTGGAGATCCTGATGATCACCGAGCGGCGCCGCAAGGTCCCGCAGTTGCTGCGGATCATCTCCGAACTCGACCCCGACGCGGTCTGCACCATCAACGAGGTCAAGCGGCCCGCGCAGGCCATGGCGGGGCGGCAACGGAACCCGTTCTGGCGCCGTCCCGACATGATGCGGATCAGCAAGCGGAAGTGAGCACCGGCAATCCCGCCAGCAGCACTTCGGCCACGCGCTCGCGCACCATCGCCCCCACTTCCACCACGTCGGCGTGCGACAGCTCCGGCTGCCCCGTCTCGCGCGACGGGTTGGTGCTGCAGCTCAGACCCACCACCCGCACGCCCAGCGCGTGCAGCAGCGCCGCCTCGGGCGCGGTCGACATGCCCACCGCGTCGCAATGCGCTCGCCGCAGCATGCCGATCTCCGCCTTGGCCTCGTAGGCCGGTCCGAACATCGACGCGTACACGCCCTGGTGCACGGCCACGCCGGCGCTCGCGGCGGCCTCGGCCAGCGCCCGGGCCAGCGCGCGATCGTACAGGTGCAGCGGGCCGGGAATGCGTCCCGTCCTGCGCCCGACCTCGCCCAGCGGATCGGCCAGCAGGCCGCGCAGGGGATCGTGCCAGTGGAGGTCGATCTGGTCGCGGATCACCATCAGGTCGCCGGGCACGTAGAGGCGGTTCAGGCCGCCGGCGGCGTTGGTCACCACCACGGTCCCGACACCCAGGCAGGCCAGCACCGCTGTCGGCAGCAGCAGCTCGTCGCTCGCCAGACCCTCGTACGGGTGCAGCCGTCCCTGCATCACGATCACCGGCACGCCCGCAGCCGTCCCGCGCACGAGCTGGCCCTTGTGCTCGGCCACGCTGGTGGAGTGGTAGCCGGGGATGTCGCCGTAGGGCACGGCCTCGGCGTCTTCGAGCTGGTCGACGAAGTTGCCCAGGCCGCTGCCCAGGATCAGCCCGACCTCGCCCGCGAACGCACGGCCGGATAGGAACGTCACGGCCTCGGCGACGCGGTCGCGCCAGCGGTCCGAGAGCAGGGACAGGCGGCTGTTCATGCGACACCTCCGGTGGCGACCAGGTCGTCCAGGGCATGGGCGTCACGGATGCGCCGGAACTCTGCCAGGACGTCGCGCATGAGCAGATGGGCTTCTTGTTCGGGCAGGAACGCGCTCTTGAAACCGCCCAGGACGATGTCCTCGAGCTGCAACAACGTGAAGTCGAAGGTGTCGACGGCGAAGCGCAGTTCGCGGACCATGTCGGTGTCGTTCAGCAGCGTGTTGTCGGTGTTCAGGCACACGCGCAGACCCGCCTCGTGGTAGCGCCGCAGCGGATGATCGCCGGCGGTCGCGACCACGCCCGACCGCACGTTGCTCGTCAGGCAGATCTCCAGCGGGATGCGGTGGTCGCCGACGAAGGCAATCAGCTGGGGATCCTCCTCCAGCCGCGTGCCGTGCCCGATGCGCGTGGCGCCGCAGCGATGGATCGCGGTGTGGATCGACTCCGGGCCGTATTCCTCGCCGGCCAGGCACGTCGCGGGCAGGTTGTTGTTCATGACGTGATAGAACGCCTCGCGGTGGATTTCGCCCGCGCCGGGAATGTCGAAGGCCACCACGCCGCGCCCTTTCCACGACACCGCCAGCCGCGCCAGCTCGAGGCTCTGCTCGGGTTCGATGGTACGCAGGCCGGTCAGGATGATGCCCGTCTTGACGCCGGTCTCGGTCGCCGCGCGCGTCAGGCCGGCATCCACCGCCGTCAGCGCCGCCTCGGGCGTCAGTCCGCCCTCGCCGTGCTGCAACGGGCTGAAGCGGACCTCGACCACGCGCACGCCGCAGGCGGTGGCGTCCTCCACCAGCTCGGCGGCCACGCGGTCCAGGTTGTCGGCGGTCTGCAGCAGCGGCCGGGTGGGACCGCCGCCCAGCTCGTCGCGGGTCGCCGGCCGCAGCGAACCGTCGAGGTTCACGTGCAGGTCCGTCTTGGGCAATTCGCGCAGGACCGCGTCCGGGATGGCGCGGCCGCGCAGAAGATCACTGGGTCGGTAGCTCACGAGGCATCCTCTCCGGTCACACGTATGTGCTTCTCGCGGTGATATTCCGCGATGAGCTGCAGCAGGTTCTCCTGCGCGTCGGGGTCGTCGCGCAGGTTGACTTTCTCGGTATCGATGATCTCCACCGGACAGAGCGCCGGGGCCCGTTCGATCCAGTCCTCGTACGCCGCGTGCAGGTCCTGGAGGAAGTCCAGCGGGATGTTGTTCTCGCACTTGCGACCGCGATGCGTGATGCGTTCGAGCGTGATCTCCGGATTGCTCCAGAGATAGATGATCAGGTCGGGCGGTTGCAGGAACGCGGTCATGTTGCGGAAGATCTCGCGGTAGTTCTCGTAGTCCCGCAGATCCATGGCGCCGCGCCGGTGCAGCGTGGGCGCGAAGATCTCCACGTCCTCGTAGATGGTGCGGTCCTGCACTGCCGAGCCGCCGTGGTCCTGGATCTTCTTCTGCACCTCGAAGCGCTGGCTCAGGAAGTAGACCTGCAGGTGGAAGCTCCAGCGGGCCATGTCCTGGTAGTAGTCGTCCAGATACGGATTGTTGATGACGGGCTCGAAATACATCGGCCAGCCGAAGCTCTGCCCCAGCAATCGCGTGAGCATGCTCTTGCCGACCCCGATGTTGCCGGCCACCGACACGAAGAACGGGGTCTTGGGCTGATGGCGCAGTCCGAATTTCTGGCGGAAGCTCTTGGCCATGGGTTCCTCCGGGTTGTGCGAATCATGCATTCTACGTCCACGGACGGGTCGATGCAATGTCCGAACTTCGGGTGATGCATCAACGGTAGGGGTCACGACTTCTCGAGCTTGCTGCGGAGCGTGCTTCGCGGCAGCCCCAGCATCCGCGACGCGACCGAGATGTTGCCGTCCGCCCGCGACAAGGCCAGACGCAGGAGATGATCCTCGCACTGCTGCATGTAGTCTCGATAAGCGGGGATCTCCGCGGGCTCCCTGTCGTCGCGCAACGGATCCATCCGCCGCAGCGGCTCGTCGAACAGTGCGTCGACCGCCACGTCCGGCAACGCCAGCATGCGCTCCACGACGTTCTCCAGCTCGCGCACGTTGCCCGGCCAGTGGTACGTCATCAATCCCTCGAAACAGGCCGGCGAGAGCGAGAACGCCTGGCCCCGGCCGTGCAGGCCGACGAAATGTTCGACCAGCGCCGGGATGTCCTCCTTGTGCTCGGCCAACGTCGGCAGGCGCAGCGGGATCACGTTCAATCGGTAGTACAGGTCCTCCCGCAGGCGTCCGGCGTCCACCAGTTCGCGTAGATCCTGCTTGGTGGCCGTGATCAACCGGAAGTCGACCGGGACCGTCCCGCCGCCGCCGACGGGTTCCACCTCCCGCTCCTGGATGGCCCGCAGGAGCTTGACCTGCACGCCGAGCGGAAGATCGTCGATGTCGTCGAGGAACAGCGTCCCGCCGCCGGCGCGCGCGAAGTAGCCGTGGTGGTCACGGTCCGCCCCCGTGAACGCGCCCTTGCGATAGCCGAACAGTTCGCTCTCGAACAGCGACTCCGGGATAGCCGTGCAGTTGACCGCCACGAACGGCCCTTCCCGACGCCCGCTCGCCTCGTGGATCGCCCGCGCCGCCAGTTCCTTGCCGGTCCCGCTCGGCCCCTGGATCAGGATGTTGTACTCGCCGGGAGCAACGGCGGCAATGGTGTCGGCCACCTGCTTCATGACCGCCGAACTGCCCACGATCCGCCGACCGTCACGGCCGGCGATCCGCTGCTTGAGCGCCCGGTTCTCCGCCACGACCGCATGCAGTTCGCTGATGTTCCGGATCCGCACGAGCATCTCATCCGGGTCGAAGGGCTTGACGACGTAGTCGTGGGCGCCCTGCCGCAGGGCCTCCACCGCCGTCTCCGTCGATGCGTAGGCGGTCATGATGATCACCTTGACGTCGCGATCCCGCCGCTTCGCCTCCGTGAGGATCTCCAGCCCGCCTGGTCCCGGCAGACTGAGATCCGAAAGTACCAGCTCGAAACGCCCGGCGGCGAGCGCGTCCATGGCCACGTGGCCGTCCGGGCAGGCCACGACCTCGTGCCCCTCGCGCCGGAGCGTTCCGGTCAACGCGACGCGCGTCATGCGCTCGTCTTCGACCAGCAGGATCTTCAATGCTCCATCCCTTCCTCGATCGGCAGGACGACCCGGAAGACGGTCCCCTCGCCGGGTTCGGACCGCACCTCGATCCGGCCTCCCTGCGCCTCGACGATTCGGTGGCAGATCGACAGCCCCAGGCCGGTGCCCTCGCCGACCTTCTTCGTGGTGAAGAACGGTTCGAAGATCCGCGACAGGTGCGCCGCCGGAATTCCGTGCCCGGTATCGGCCACCGAGAGCTCGATGACCCCGTTCCCGCGGGCCGTGGAGATCCGGATCGCGCCGCCGGTCTCGACCGCGTCGGCCGCGTTCAACAGGAGGTTCATGACCACCTCCTGCACCAGTTGCCGGTCGCCGACGATCTCGGGAAGGTCGGGCGCGAGGTCCGACTCGAGGCGCACGTGCTTGCGCTCGATCTGGAATGCGACCAGCTGCTGGACGGTATCCACGGCCTCGTTCAGATTCACCGGCCGGTGTTCGTCCGTCTGCCGGCGAGCGTAGCCGAGCAGCTTGCCGATCACCGCCGTCGCCTGCGCCAGTCCCTCGTCCATCATGTCCAGATACTCGGCGGTCTGTTCGCGGTTCTCCGGATCCCGACGAATGGCGTAGATGCAGTTGCGGACGCCGTTGATCGGGTTGTTGATCTCGTGCGCGAGTCCGGACGCGAGTCGTCCGATGGCCGCCAGCCGCTCGGCGTGCCAGATCTGGCTCTCCGCCGACACCAGCTCGCGCCCGGATTGCTCGAGCCGCTCCTGCATGCGGCGGAAATGCTTGTACATGATGCCGATCTCGTCCTCGCGATCGGGCAGTTCCGGGACCGTCCCGGCGTTGAGATCCAGCGAATCCATGGCCGTCACCAGCGTCTGCAGCGAACCCAGCATGCGTCCCAGCAACAGCCAGAGAAGGATCAGCATCACCGACGCGACCGACATCGAGAACAGGGCCAGCAGTTCGATGTTCCGCTTCACCCGCCCCCGGATCGAGTCCGCCTCGACCGCCAGCACCAGGGTCCCCCAGCGACGCTCGCCGGTCCGCATCGGCAGCACCGTCTCGAGGATCCACGGTCCCTCGCGCGTCTGCACGATGCTCGACGCCGGCTCCTCGATCATGAGAGCCGCCGGCAGTTCCACCGACACCCACGGCGGATCCACGCGATCCCAGCTCCGGGCCACGACCTCGCCTTCGGGTCCCAGGATCGTGATCGCGCGCAGCCGGTCGTATCCGGACATGAACATCTCGACGTAGTTGTCCAGAAAGCCCTCGGACTGGTCCAGCCCCTGGTCGGCAAAGATCTTCGCAGAGACCGCGCCCACCGAGAACGCGCGGGTGACCGCCAGCGCATCGGCGCGCTCCTGTCGTACGAGCGAGCGCCGCCAGCTGTAGAGGATTCCCCACGAGAGCACCATCATGAGCATCAGGGTCGTCACGCCCACGGTGATCAGGATGCGGGCGCGGAGTCCCCGCGGAACGGGCGGCAAGAGCCTCAAGGGCCAGCCTCCCCCCGCCGGAACGCGTGACGATACGACGACGCCTCGACCGCGGTGAAGCCGTGCGCGAACTCGTCGGACCAGGTGTCCGGAACCGCCCGGCCGGTCGCGTCGGCCACCTCCAGCCCGACCAGCAGGGCGCGGATTTCACGCAACACGCCGGCCGGCGCCGCGACGTTCCCCACCAAGGGCGGCCCGGGAAACGGAGCCGAGAGCGCCACGCACCGCAGACCCTCGCCCCGCAGACGCCCGGCGACGGATTCCTTTACGACACCGGCGTCGAAGTCCCCGCGCAGCACCTGCCAGGCAACGGTCTGGTGATGGTCGAAGTGATGGATCGAATCGAGGTCGGCCGGGCTCATGCCGAGCGCCGGCAGCGCCTCCACCCGCAACCAGTTGCCCGACCAGGACTGGCGCGACGGCAACGCGACCCGTCTGCCGGCAAGGTCGGAAACAGCGTCGATCCCGGTACCGGCGCGCGTGACCAGCGCGGTGTGGAAGGCCGAGACTCCGGCAGCATTGACCGGCGCCACGAGAGGCACCAGGGTGGAATCGGTCGCGAGGCGGCTGTAGATCCAGGCCCCGAGAAACGACGCCGCGACCTCGCCGCGCCGGAGGCGATCGACGGCGTCCTGATAGCTCGTGCTGAGTCGCAATTCGTAACGGGCCGAGCCATGACGGGTCAGATAGTCCATGATGGGCTGATAGCCCGCATAGATCACGTTGGGCGCGAACCTGGAAACCACGCCGATCCGGACGAGGGGCCGGTCGTCCGTCAGGATGTCCCGCGGCTCGGCGGTCTCCGCGCGGTCGCCCGAGCCGATGTCCAGGAGGTCGTGCACGATGGCCCAGTTGCCCAGGCCCAGGAGCACGACCAACACGAGCGCCGCCGAGAGAAAGTGTCGTCCGTTCATGCCGGCGACGATAACGGGTCTGGCGAGATTTCGCCAGAAGATCGGCGGCGGTTCGCCAGCTCGCAAACCCTCACGACGGGACGCGCTTCCAACTCGTTGCGGGAGAATTCCTTCCATTTCACCCAGACCGCGGCACACACGTTGCTTGTCCGGGTGACCACACCAGCAAAGGATCGGTCATGGGTCAGGAAATCGAACGCAAGTTCCTCGTCAAAGGCACCGACTGGAAGTCCCTGGGCCAGGGCACGCTGTATCGGCAGGGGTATCTCAACTCCGCCAAGGAGCGCGTCGTGCGCGTACGGACCATGGGTGACGCGGCCGCGCTGACCATCAAGGGCGTGACTGTCGGCGCGACGCGCCTCGAGTTCGAGTACGACATCCCGTTCGCGGACGCGGCCGAGCTCCTCGCGCTCTGCGAGCAGCCGCTGATCGAGAAGACCCGCTACAAGATCCCGCTCGGCGGTCTCGTCTGGGAAATCGACGAGTTCCACGGTGTCAACGAGGGGTTGACCGTCGCCGAATGCGAGCTGGAATCCGAGGATCAGGCCATCGAGACGCCGGCCTGGATCGGAGCCGAGGTCACGGGCGACCCGCGCTACTACAATTCCAACCTCATCGCCAACCCGTTCACCACGTGGACGTGACCGGCTGGGAGCGACGCCGATGACCGCCGCCGCCAAGCACTCCCGGGCCGTCCTCGCCAGGATTGACGAGGTCCTCGACCTCAGCCGCACCAAGCTGAGCGAGATCCCCGAGAAGACGCTGTCGACCAGTGATCGCTGGATGCGTTACCTCGGGTTCCCGCTCGGCGTCGCCGCGTTCCTGGCCCTGTACTACATGCCGACACCGGACGGCCTGACCTCCGGCGGCCAGGTCGTGATCGCCGCATTCGCCGCCGCCCTGGTGTGGTGGATCACCGAGCCGGTTCCGACGCACGTGACGAGCCTGATGCTCATGGGCATGCTCGTCCTGTTCAGCGGCTGGGGAGAGCAGAAGGTCCTCGGCGTCCTGGGATTCAGCGTCATCTGGCTGAACGTCCTGGCGTTCATCCTGTCCTCGATGCTCGTCAAGACCAACCTCGCCAAACGGCTCGCGCTGGCGCTGATCGTGAAGTTCGGGCGCCGCTCGAAATGGGTCCTGCTGGCGTTCTTCGGCCTCAATCTCATCTTCGCGGCGTTCATCCCGGCCACGGCCGCCCGGGCCGCGATCCTGATCCCGATCCTCGTCGTGGTCGCCAGCATCTACGGTGCCGGCAGCAGCCATCCCAACAACTTCGGGCGCAATCTCTTCCTGCAGAACCTGCAGGGCATCGACTTCGGGTCGAGCGCCTACATGACGGGCTCCAACGCCAATCTCATCGCCGTGGCCTTCATCCTCTCCATGGGCGGCAGTCGCGTGTACTACACCGACTGGCTCTTCGCCTCGTTCCCGGTGGTCGTCACGGCCATGCTGGTGAGCTGGTGGATCGGTCCGCGGTTCATCTTCCCGATGCGCCGCGAGGAGGAGCGGCCGGTGGTCGAGGGCGGCATCGAGAAGATGGAGGAGAAACTGGCCGAGATGGGCCCCGTCACCTCCGGGGAGCGCAAGGCCATCGTCATCTTCGGCCTGGTGATCCTGCTCTGGGTGACCGACAAGCTGCATCTGAGCCTGCTCGGCTTCGAGATCTCCGCCGTCATGGCCGCGTTCATCGGCGCGGTGATCGCTCTCTTCCCGCGCATCGGCCTGCTCAAGTGGAACGAGGCGGACATCCCCTGGCATCTGATGCTGTTCTCCTGCGGCGCGTACGCCGGCGGGCTGGCCCTGAACGACACCGGGGCGGCGCGATGGCTGGTCGGGTTGGTCTTCGACAAGCTGAACATCCAGCCGGGCGTGAACTTCTGGGTGGTCTACGCGGCGGTCATCGCGATCAACATGTTCAGCCACCTCTTCTTCACCAGCAAGACCATGCGGACGCTGATCTTCATCCCGTTCGTCATCGCGATCGCCCAGACCCTGGGCTTCGACCCGCTGATCGTCGGCGACCCGGGCTGGAAGCACACCTTCCCGGACGAGGGCCGGACCTGGCGCTGGCATCAGGAAGTCAATTATTACGAGGAAATCCCGCACTGCAGGAGCTTGGCCGTGTGTTCCGGT
>CAZJMO010000123.1:0-263 GCA_964547085.1 uncultured Fibrobacteraceae bacterium
CCGTCCGCGCCGCGTATTCGAGTCGCTCGGCCGCCAGACCCTCCTCCTCCTGGGCGGTCAGGAACGCCAGGAGATTCGACCCCGCGCCGCTGCGCGCCTGGTACGCCTGCGGCGAATCCGGGAACCGCGCCTGCAGGTCGTCGCGGAACACGGCGGCCGAATCAGGATTCGCGAGGTACGACGACTGGACCAGCAACGCGCCGTAGAGTGCCCGCGGCGCGACGGTGGTGTCGGCGGCGGTGTCGGCGGCGACCTCGGCGTAG
>CAZJMO010000123.1:273-9156 GCA_964547085.1 uncultured Fibrobacteraceae bacterium
ATGCCGGCCTCGGCCAGCTGCGCGCCGCGGCGCTGGGTATCCTTGTAGTTGGAATTGCCGCCGTCGATCACCGTGTCGCCGGCGGCCAGCAACGGGCGCAGCTGCGCGATCGTGTCGTCCACCACCTGCCCGGCCGCCGCGAGATAGTCCTTCACGGTTTCGAGGAGCAGCCGGGTCCCGTCGATGTCGTCCAGCTTGTCCCGGCCGCCGGCCGCAATCTGGAGCTGGGTCTTGACCTCTTCCAGATTCTCGACCTCGATCCCGCCGTATGTCAGTCGCAGGTGTCCGAGCATGTCGGCGCGCATGTATTTGACATCGGCGATGATGTCCTCATCGGCCATCCCCTCGAGCAGCGTCACGGCGTCCTGGTACTTGCCGCGCCCCTGCAGACCCTCGGCCTCGACCAGGGTCACCTCGCCCCGCTTGCCGTAGATGTCGGCGTCGGCCATGAGCGCATCCAGGATCTCGTCGGCGTTCTCCGGAGTCTCCAGGCGGACCAGGCAATGCGCCAGGAGCAGGCGGCCCCGGAACACGCGATCGGCCAGCGCGGACCCGTCGATAACGCGTTCGAGGACCGGCATCGCGTCCTCGTAACGCTCCAGCTCCCAGAGCGATTCGGCCAGGCGCAGGCTGCTGTCGTCCCATTCGGCGGCGTCGGGGAAACGCTCCAGGAACTGCTGGTACGCCTCGACTGCGTCCTCCCAGTCCTCCAGCGCGTACGCATTGTCCCCGCTGGAGCGGAGCGCCTCGGACTGGAAGCGGCTGTCGGGGTACTGGCGCTCGAGGCGACCCAGAAGATCCTGGCTGCGCGCGGCGTCGCCGAGCATGAGGTAGTTGACCGCCTGCAGGAAGAGCGACTCCTCGAGGTGCTCGGTCTGCGGGAAGTTCGTGAACAGCAGGTCCAGCTTGCGGATCGACATGCGATAGCTGGCCAGCCGCTGATAGGCCTTGCCCTGGAGGAAGAGCACGTCGTCGGTGAGCCCGTGGCCCGGGTACTCGTCGAGGACCTTCTGGGCCTTGCGGATGGCGAGGTCGTAGCCCTGTTTCTGGCCCCGCGTCGCGGTCGCGGCGTCGTCCCCCGCCTTCAACCGCTCGTCACGCGCCCGCTCGGCCGCGTCGAAGGCCTTCTTGGCGTTGTAGTAGGTGTTGTACTTGGCGCAGCCGCCGACGACGAGAAACGCCGCCGCCAGCAGGACGGTCAGGACGGCCACGAGGCGACGGACGGGGCGCCGCGGCTTAACCGTCCCGGGATTGCTGTCGTTCCAGATGTCCAAGACACGCTGCCTTTCCGCCCACAGGATCAGGGGGTTCCTGCAGCGTCGTGAAGAGGGGCCGGGCTCAGCTTGGAACCGGATCCCGACCCCTCGGTTCCGAGCCTCTATGGAAGGCTAGGCTCCTCCAGCCGCCAGGTCAACCGGCCGCGCAGGAACGTCGCCGCGACCCGTCCCTTGAGCGTGTCGCCGAGGAAGCAGGAATTGTGACTGCGCGAGCGCAACCTGTCCACCGTCACCTGCCACTCGCCGGTCGGATCGAGGAGCACGAAATCGGCCTCAACGCCCTCCTCGAGCCGCCCGGTCGGTAGCCCCAGGATGCTCGCCGGACGCTCGGTCATGCACTGGACCAGCCGGCCCAGATCCATCTTGCCGGCCTCGACCAGATAGGTCACGCCCACCGAGAAAGCCGTCTCCAGCCCGATGACCCCGAACGGCGACTGGTCGAACTGCAGTTCCTTCTCTGTGGCCGTGTGCGGGGCGTGATCGGTGGCGATGCAGTCGATCGTGCCGTCGGCCAGTCCCTCGGCGATCGCCGCGACGTCGTCGGGCTCGCGCAGCGGCGGATTCATCTTGAACCGCGGCGAGTACTCCCGACACCGGCTGTGGTCGAGGCTGAAATGGTGCGGCGTGGCCTCGGCCGTCACCATCACGCCATCGGCCTTGGCACGGCGGATGATCGTCACGGCGCCCTCGGTCGAGACGTGGCAGATGTGCAGGTGGCCCCCGGTGGCTCGCGCCAGCTCGATGTCGCGGAAGGTGGCCGAATCTTCACTCGCGCGCGGGATGCCGGCCAGGCCCAGCCGCGTGGACCAGTAGCCGCCGTGCATACAGCCTGCGCCGACAATGCTCAGATCCTCGGCGTGCGACATGATCGGCACGCCCAGAACACGGGCGTACTTCAGAGCGTTGGCCATCAGCTTGCCGCTCTGCACCGGCGATCCGTCGTCGGTGAACGCGACCGCGCCGGCCTCGACCATGGCGCCCATCTCGGCCATCGCCTCGCCCTTGCGCCCGACCGAGATCGCGCCGGTCGGCAACACCCGGCAGAGGCCCGCCTCCAGCCCGCGGTCGATGACGTAGCGGACCATGCCGGCGTTGTCGATCGTGGGATCGGTGTTGGGCATGGGAACCACGGTGGTGAACCCGCCGGCGGCCGCGGCGCGACTGCCGGTGGCCACGGTCTCCTTCTCCTCCTGGCCGGGTTCGCGGAAGTGCACGTGGGTGTCGATGAAACCGGGCGCCAGGACCAGACCGTCGGCGTCGAGCACCGGAATGCCCTCGGCCGTCGGCTTGCCCACGCCCAGGGTCTCGATGCGGCCCTTCTTCACGTGGATGTATCCCTTGCGCGAGGCGATCTTGCCGTCGCGGGCCAGTTTGACGCCGGTCACCAGGTACTCGGCGGGGATACGCTGCCAGCTCCACTCCATGTCGTCGTCTCCTCGCTAAGCTGCGTTGCCGGACGCCAGGGCGCCGGGATCACCGCCGGACAGCAGATAGATGAGGGCCATGCGCACGGCCACGCCGTTGGCCACCTGATCGAGGATCACCTGGCGGGGGCCGTCGGCCACCTCGCTGGCGATCTCCACGTTCCGGTTCATGGGTCCGGGATGCATGATGAACGCCTCGGGCTTGAGCCCGCGGACCAGATCCTCGGTCACGCCGTACATCCGGTGGTACTCCCGGTTGCTGGGGAAGCCCTTGCTGGCGTGGCGTTCGAGCTGGATGCGCAGGATGTTCAGCACGTCGGCGTCGGCGACGGCCTTCTTCAGGTCGTACTCCACCTTGACGCCCATGCGCGCGATGTTGCCCGGCACCATGGTCGGCGGCCCGCAGAGCGTGACCTCGGCGCCCAGCTTGTTCAGGCCCCAGATGTTGGAGCGGGCCACGCGACTGTGGGAGATGTCGCCGATGATGGTGACCTTCTTGCCGCGCAGGTCGCCCAAACGCTGGTGCATGGTCATGATGTCGAGCAGCCCCTGCGTGGGATGCTCGTGGCAGCCATCGCCGGCGTTGATGACCGGGCAGCTCAACACCTTGGCCAGGTACTGCGCCGAACCGCTGCTGCTGTGCCGGACGACCAGCATGTCGATCTTCATGGCCGCCAGGTTCTCGGCCGTGTCCCGAAGCGTCTCGCCCTTGGAGAAGCTGCTGGTGGCGACCGAGAAGTTGACGATGTCGGCCGACAGCCGCTTCTCGGCCAGTTCGAAGCTGATTCGGGTCCGCGTGCTCGCCTCGTGGAAGAAGTTCACCACGGTGCGGCCGCGCATGATGGGCACCGAGCGGACCGGTCGGTCGAACACCGCACGGAACCGCGAGGCGATATCCAACACCAGGAGAATCTCCTCGGCGGACATGTCCTCCAGGCCCAGAACATCCTTGCGCTTGAACGTCATCAGTTCCGGACCTCCCCGACGACCACTTCCTGCGATCCGTCGATCTCCTCGACCTTGACCTTGATGACTTCCTTCTGCGAGGTGGGCACGTTCTTGCCCACGAAGTCCGGACGGATGGGCAGTTCGCGGTGGCCGCGATCGACGAGCACCGCCAGCTGTATCGCGCGCGGGCGGCCCCAGTCCATGATCACGTCGAGGGCGGCGCGCACGGTGCGGCCGGTGTAGAGCACGTCGTCGACCAGGATGACGACCTTGTCGGTGACGTCGATGGGCATCTCGGTGGTCGCGACCTTGGGCGAGGGGCCGAGCTTGGAGAGGTCATCGCGATAGAACGTGATGTCGATGGCGCCCATGGGCAGCTCGACGTTCTCGACGCCCTTGATCGCCTCCTGCAGCATGGCCGCCAGGGGAACGCCGCGTCGCTGGATACCCAGGACAACCAGGTCGCCGGTGCCGTTGTTGGCCTCGAGGACCTCGTGGGCCATCCGCTTGATCGCGCGATTGACCTCGACCTCGTTCATGATGACCGCTTTTTGCGTGAAACTCATGGTTCTCCTCGCCGGTTGGAAGGCGGGCACAAAAAAACGGCCCGAGCGCCTGTTGCGCACCTGGCCGTGATGTCGCCTGCCGCCTCCTCTTCGGGCCTCCCGGGACCGCATTAAAAAGGACCGTTGACGCGGGCAAAGATAGCAGGGGCCGCCCGCCGGTGCAAGTCCGGCACGGGTCAGGCCGCGTCGAGGTCCACGATCCGGCAACCGCAGGCGCGCAGGAACGCCCGGTCGTGCGACGCGACAACCATCGCGCTGCCGGTATCGACCTTGCCGACGAGCCGCGCCACACGGGTGCGGCCGGCCGCGTCGAGGGCCGCCGTCGGCTCGTCCAGGAGGATCAGCGGCCGGCCCGAGCGCAGGGCCAGAGCGAGCGCCAGGCGGCGCTTCTGACCGCCGGAGAGATCCTGGGGATGGCGGCGGGCGAGGTCGGCAGGCAGATCCAGCGAGGCCAGGAACTGCGGCACGTCGACTCCTGCCAGCCGCGGATCGAGGCGGATCTCCGCCGCCACGTTGGCGCGGGTGAACAGGTACTCGGGGAACTGCGGCGCCAGAGCGGCCCGACCGTGGTCGAGGTCCTGGCCGTCGCGGCGATAAAGTGGCCGCGACCCGAGTGTCACGCGACCAGCGTCGGGGCGGCGCAGTCCCGCGAGCACCGCCAGGAGCGTGCTCTTGCCGCATCCGTTGGAGCCGGTCAGGCCCACGCGATCACCCGGGCGCAGTTCCAGGTCGATGTCCACGAGACCGCCGCCGCCGGCGAAGCGGCAGGCGACACCGCGGAGTTCGGCGATCGGGGCGCCGGACACGGTCGGGATCGGCGGAGCCTGCGGGTAGGCGGGCGTCAGCAACGCGTGGACGGCGGGGTCGGCCAGCACCTCGGCCACCGTCCCCGACGCCAGGGTGCGGCCGCCGGCCAGCGCCAGCGCCCGCGAACACTCCGACACCTCCTGCGGCCGTTGCGTCGCCCAGATCAGCCCGCCGGGCCAGGACGCCAGGTGTTCCCGCAACCACGCGCCCTGCCGCTCGTCCTGCAGGCTCGTGGGCTCGTCCAGGAGGAGGAGATCGGGCTCGCCGGCGAGCATCACCGCCAGTTGCAGGCGCTGCTTCTGCCCCGCCGACAGCAGCCGCGGATCCTCGCCGCCGCGGCCGGCCAGGCCGTACCGCGCCAGCACCGGCGCCGGATCGAGTCCCGGTCGGCCCAGCGTCAGTTCCTCGACGACCGTCCCGGCGACCAGCTGTTCCTCGGGATCCTGGCAGACCAGCGCCACGCGCACGCCGGGCAACACGCCGGGCGTCGCCAGATGCCGCAACAACGACGATTTTCCGGATCCGTTGCCGCCGACCAGGGCCAACCGCTCACCGGGTCCGACGCGCAGATCGAGGTCGCGGAGCACCGTGAACGGGCCGTCGGGACCGTCCCGCTCGAGGCCCAGGCGATGCAGATCGAGAAGATCAGCCACCCTGGAGCTCACGGAGGTGACGGCGGGCCTCGTCGGCCCAACTGCTGTCGGGATCGAGTTCGAGGTAGCGGCGCCAGGCGGCGCGGGCTTCCTGCCGGCGACCGGCCTCGTGCAGCGCCCGCGCGTGGCCGAACGCGGCGCGTCGATGGTCCGGATGCCCGTCGAGCACCCGGGCGAAGGCCTCGGCTGCGTCGACATAGCGGGTCTGGCGGAAAAGCGCGTTGCCCAGCGCGAACCCGGCGTCCGCGTCCGCGGGGCGCTCGGCCACCAGCGGCGCCAGCAGTTTGACGGCGGCCTCGGCCTGGCCGCGACTCAACAGGACGACCGCGAGGTTGTAGCGGGCGTCCGGCAGGTCCGGCACGGTGCGCAACGCCAGCCGGAACTGTCGTTCGGCCTCCTCCAGATCGCCGTGCCCCAACGCCGTCACGCCGCTGTTGTAGGGCTCCAGCGCCGTGGCGCGACGACGCGCCCGGTCGTACTCGGCGGGATCGAAGCGGAGCTGCAGGACCGACCCCGCCGCCAGCTGCGTGTCGACGCCGATGCCGTTCTGCTCGGCGATGGTGGCGGCCCGCGCGGGGTCGCCGTAGTAGAGGTCGGCGAGACGTTCCAGGGATTCGCCATCGCGCACGGTGTGGGTCAACGTGCGGGGCACGGAGGGGTCAGTCGGCGAGGTCGTCTGCACGCCGGGGCCGACCTGTTTCGAACAGGCCGCCAGACCGCCGAGCAGCAGAACAGCCACGATGATGCGGAATCGGCTCACGACGCGAGATCCTCCCGGTCGGAGGTCGCCGGATCGGCGCAGCGGGGATCGCCGGCGCGGGCCGCAGCCTCCAGGACCGCGATCATACCAGCGCTGGTCTCCTCGGCATAGAGCCGCTTGCGCAGGAGCGCGGCCCCCGGATAGCCCTTGAAGCACTTCGCGATGTGCTTGCGCACGACCAGGCAACCGGTCGTCTCGCCGCGCTGCGCCACTTCCAGACGCACATGGCGCATGTTGACGTCGCACATCTCGCGGAAGGTCGGCGGGACGAATGGACGATCCTCGTCCACGGCCTTCATCTGTCCGAAGAGCCAGGGGTTGCCGATCGCGCCGCGGGCCACCATGACGCCGTGGCAACGCGTATGCTCGGTCATGGCGCGGTAGCTGGCGCCGTCGACGATGTCGCCGTTGCCGATCACCGGGATGTCGAGCAACTCCACCAGACGCGCGATCGTGTCCCAGTCGGCGCGGCCGCGGTATTTCTGGTTGCGCGTACGTCCGTGCAGCGTCACCCACGTGCAGCCCGCGTCCTGCAGCAACAACCCGACGTCCTCGTAGACGAGATGGTCGTCGTCCCAGCCCGTGCGGATCTTCGCCGACACCGGCAGCGGGGCGGCGGCCTCCACCACGGCGCGAACGATCTCCTCGAGCAACGGAACGTTGGCCAGCAGCGCGCTGCCGCCACACTTCTTGACCACCTTCTTGGCCGGACAGCCGAAGTTGAGGTCCAGCACGTCCTGCCGGCGCGTCATGAGCAGACGCGCAGCCGCCGCCATGTGTTCCGGATCCTGGCCGAAGATCTGGATCCCGACCCGTCCTTCCTCGCCCTCGGTGTCGATGAGCTTCCAGGTCTGCTCGTTCTCGTAGTACAGACCGCTGGCCGAGGTGAACTCGCAGAACCCCATGTCCGCGCCGTGATCGCGGCAGATGGTGCGGAACGGACGGTCGGTGACGCCGGACATGGGCGACAGCAGGTGACGCACCTCGGCGAACCAGGCGACTCGGGGGTCGATGCGTACGGTCTTCCGGTCGAACAATTCGGTCCTCCAGGAACCTCGTGGTGACCCGGGCAAGATAGCAACGGGCGCGGCCCGGGGCCCCGTCCGCCAGGACGAGGCCCCGTCATTGTTCATCGACCGCAACGGCCCTATTCGTACTTGGCCAGCAGTTCCTGCAGACCCTTGTACCGGCCGGCACGCTCCTGGACACCTTCCAGACGCTTGTGGATCGTATCACGCTCGTCCTGGTAGACGAGCCCGGTCCAGAACGTCGACGTGTCCATGGCCTTCTCCATCGCCGCCAACCGGTTCGTGGTATCCCACTCCTCGGGCAACGGCTTGACGATCTCGTTCATGGTCTTGAACGTGATCTTCTTGTTCATGGAGACGCAAGGCGAGAAGATGTGCAGGACCGAGAAGCCCTTGTGCTGCATCGCCTTGACGAACAGGTCCTTCAGTCCCTTGGGCTTGCCGCTGTAGCCGCGGGCCACGAAGCTGGCGTTGTAGCTCAGGAACATCAGGAGCGGGTTGACCGGATCCTCCATGTAACCGTACGGCGCGGTCTTGGTCGTCATGTCCAAGGGCGACGTCGGGGAACTCTGCCCCTTGGTCAGGCCGTAGATCGAGTTGTCGATCAGGATGTAGGTCATGTCGACGTTCTTGCGGCAGACGTGGGGGATATGACCACCACCGATGCCGAGACCGTCGCCATCACCGCCGACGGCGATCACGGTGAGCTCCGGGCTGGAGATCTTCACGCCCGCGGCGGTGGGCAGGGCCCGGCCGTGGACACCGTGGAAACCGTATGTGTTGCAGAAGTACGGGAAACGGCCCGAGCAACCGATGCCCGAGACGATGACCGTGTCCTTGGGCTGGGCCTGGATCTCGGCGAGCGCCTGGTAGAACGGCGTGATCACGCCGTAGTCACCGCAGCCCGCGCACCAGATCGGCTTCAGGTCCGACTTGTAGTCCGCGACCTTGAGGACGGTGTCGCTCATCACAACTCCTTCTTGATGGCCACGTAAAGCTCCTCGGGGGTGAACGGCACACCCTGAGCCTTGTGGATCTCGATGGGCTTGATGCCGAACTTGCCCTTGAGGAAGTGAGCGTACTGCCCGGTGTGATTTTCTTCCGGAACGATCAGCTTCTTTAGCGGCCCCAGGAACTGCCGGATCCGCCACTCGTTCAGCGGCGAGAGGATCCGCGGATGCAGGTGCGCGATCTTGGTGCCGGTGTCGGCCTCGATCTGTTCGAGAGCCTCGCAGATAGCGCCGTAGGTGCTACCCCAACCGATGACCCCGATCTCGCAGCCTTCGGGCTCGTCCTCTTCCACCTTCGTCTGCTGCACGATTCGCTGGCCGAGCGTCTTCAGCTTGCGGAAGCGCTTCTCGGTCATCATCTCGTGCAAGGCGGGGGTGTAGTTGGGCGCGCCGCTCTCGGTGTGCTCAAG
>CAZJMO010000124.1:0-9091 GCA_964547085.1 uncultured Fibrobacteraceae bacterium
AATACGGCGGCATCATCCGCCACGGCGCCAAGATGCTCTTCGCCTACGGCGCGGCCACGGTGCCCAAGATCACCGTCGTGACCCGCAAGGCCTACGGCGGCGCCTACCTTGCGATGTGCGGCAAGAGCATGGGCGCCGACCGCGTGGCGGCTTGGCCCACCGGCGAGGTGGCCGTCATGGGCGCCGAAGGCGCGGTCAACGTGCTGCACCGCCGCGAGATCGAGGACGCAGAGAATCCGGCCGAGAAGCGCAAGGAACTCATCGCGGATTACACCAAGACCTTCGCCAATCCCTATGTGGCGGCCAGTCGCGGCATGATCGACGACGTCATCGAGCCGGCGGACACCCGCCTCTACATCGCCCAGGCTCTCGAGGTTCTCAAGGCCAAGCGAGAGATGCGTCCGCAGAAGAAGCACGGGCTGATTCCCCTGTAGCAGCAAAGGTCGAGGCATGTTGCGCTGGTACAAGAAGCATCAGGTTTGGCTGGTCCTGACGACCATCGTCTTCCTCAACCTGACGACACTGCCCGGTGTCGCCCAGGAATCGGCGACGGACGAGGAGACGCTGCGGGCCGGGATCAAGACGGCCATGGCGACGCTGGACGCGCGGGGCAAGGAGACGAAGGTGCCGTACGCGGTCTTTCGTCGCGGCGCTCCGGTCGATCGCGCGGCCTGGAACGCCATGGACGACCTCTACCGGGCCGTCGGCCGGGTCGCCGAGGCGGCGCAGGCGACGCGTGTGATGGTCGATCGATTGCGCGCCACCGATGGGTTCGCACCCAAGGTCGGCGCCGGCGTATTCCGTCAGAGGCTCGAGACCGCGGACGCGCTGATCGCGGAATCGTTGGAACTGTCGGCCGGCAGCTGGACCACCGGATTGCCTGAGGATTCCGAGGAGGCCCGTACCTACGTGACCGCCTTGGCGCGTGACGCGAAGGCGACGAGCGACCGCACCGCCGCGGCCGCCGCGGACGTGGCGTACGCGGTGGGCGTGACCGAGGGCATCGGCTCGCGGACGCTCGCGCTCTCGCTGGTCGGGATCCTGGTCGTTTTCTTCGTGCTGCTCCTGATCTCCGTGGTCGTGGGGCTGACCCGCAAGATGGACGACGGTTGGAAGGTCAAGGAGAAGGCCCAGATCGTGGAGGCTTTCGAGAAGGAACCCACCATCGACGAAACCACCGCGGTGCTGGTTGCTGCAGCCTGCGCCACGGTGATTACCGGCCGACATCGCGTGCGCAAGATTCGGCGCCTGCTGTCGCCCGCGACGAAGCGAACGCCCTGGTCGGCCCAGGGACGCCTGATCCTGCAGGGGTCCCATACCGTCGGACGCAAGCAGAACTGAGTTCATCAAACGGGAGAGCACGATGAAGCTGAAGATCACGGTCCACGGTGTCGCGTACGAGGTTGACGTCGAGGTCCTGGACGCGGAAAACGATTTCCTTCAGGCCAGTCCCCTGCCCGCGTTCGCGGCCCATGCTGCGGCCGCACCGATGGCTGCTCCCGCACCGAAGGCTGCCCCGGCTCCTGCCGCTTCCGGCGGCGGCAACGGCGTGATCAGTCCCATCGCCGGCACCGTCCTCGAAGTCAAGTGCAAGGCCGGCGACGAGGTCAAGAACGGCCAGGAATTGCTGGTCATCGAGGCCATGAAGATGGAAACCGCCATCGCGGCCGACCGCGACGGCAAGGTCAAGGCCGTTCCCGTTGCCGCGGGCGACAGCGTTCGCGAGAACGAACTGCTCGTCGAGTTCGAGTAGGGGACTGCCACAATGGAAGCTTTCTGGGATTTTCTCCAGGTCGGTATCGTCGGCAATTTCTCGTGGGGCAACATGGCCATGCTCGCGGTCGGATGCTTGTTCATCTACCTGGGCATCGCCAAGGATTACGAGCCGTTGCTGCTGGTGCCGATCGGCTTCGGGATGCTCGTCGGCAACATCCCGCTGTCACCGGGAATGAACATCGGCATCTACGAGAAGGGTAGCGTCCTGAACATCCTGTACAACGGGGTGACGCAGGGCTGGTATCCGTCGCTCATCTTCCTCGGTATAGGGGCGATGACGGATTTCTCGTGCATGTTGTCGAATCCAAGGTTGATCCTGCTCGGAGCCGCGGCTCAGACCGGTATCTTCCTCACGTTCCTTGGTTCGCTGGCGCTGGGCTTCCCGATCAAGGAAGCCGCGGCGATCGGGATCATCGGCGGCGCCGACGGTCCGACCGCGATCTTCCTGAGCAGCCAGCTGGCGCCGCATCTGCTGGGCGCCATCGCCGTGGCCGCGTATTCGTACATGGCCCTGGTTCCGGTGATCCAGCCGCCGATCATCAAGCTGCTGACCACGCGACGGGAGCGGTTGATCCGGATGAAGCCGTCGCGGCCGGTCAGCAAGCGCGTTCGGATCATCTTTCCGGCACTGGCGTTCGTGCTCTGCGCCTGCATCGCGCCGGGCGCCATCTCGCTGCTGGGCTTCCTCTTCTTCGGCAACATCCTGAAGGAGAGCGGCGTCACCGAGCGCCTGGCCAAGACCGCGCGCAACTCGATGATCGACGTCGTGACCATCCTGCTCGGTCTCTGCGTGGGCACCAGCACCGACGCCAGCCGGTTCCTGACTCCGCAGTCGATCCTGATCTTCGTTCTGGGCGCGGTGAGTTTCGGGGTCGCCACGGCCAGCGGCGTGCTCTTCGCGAAGCTGATGAATGTCTTCGTGAAGGACAAGATCAACCCGATCATCGGCGCGGCCGGTGTCTCGGCGGTGCCCGATTCGGCCCGAGTCTGCCAGATGGTGGGTGCCCGGGAGGATCCGCAGAACTTCCTGATCATGCACGCCATGGCGCCCAACGTGGCCGGCGTGATCGGATCGGCGGTGGCGGCGGGTGTCTTCCTGTCGACCTTCGTCCTGAAGTAAGGGGTTCTGCCTCGACGATTGTGTTTTGTTGTACGACGACGCCCATGACCTCGGTCACGGGCGTCGATCTGTCCGGCGGTGTGTAGGACTCAGGCTTGGCCCTCGCGGGCCTTGGGGGCCGCTGCGAGCACGGCCTTGATCGTTTCCAGCAGCTGCGACGGCGAGAACGGCTTGGCCAGCGATCCGTTGATCGCCAGGCGATTCAGCTCGTCCAGCCTGATGCCCTCGGGGTGGCCCGACATCAGGATGATCGGCAACCGCGGTCGGAAGCGGCGGATCTCCACCGCGACTTCGAGGCCGTCGAGTCCGCGCATGAACTGGTCGGTCAGCAGCAGGTCGAAACGACCGGGCGCCTCGGAAAAGGCGGTGACTGCGGCCGCGCCGTCCTCGTGGGCGGAGACCCGCATGCCGGCGCGCTCGAGGCAGGTCTGCACCGTCTCGGCCACCATGATGTCGTCCTCGACCAGCAACACGTGCACCGGCCGCGAGGGGATCGGCTCGTCGATCGGATCGACGGCCGTGGCCGCAGGCGCCTCGTACTCCGCCTCGGCGGTTCCGGGGTCGAGCGACACGTGGCCGATGACCGTGGTCCTCGGCGCGTGGTTGCGGTCCCGTTTCGGCAGGCGCCGGGCGATGAGCGGGAAATAGAGGTCGAAGCGCGTGCCGTGGCCCGGCAAGCTGCTGGGAATCGTGACACCCTCGTTGGCCGTCAACAACCGCGTGACCATGGTCAGTCCGAGGCCGGCGCCGTGGCGCGGCGCGCGGTGGCTGAAATAGGGTTCGAAGATGTGGCGGAGCGTGTCGGAGTCCATGCCGCGGCCGTTGTCCGCGACCGACAACTGGACGTAGACGCCGGGGGCCAGGTCGCGGGGAACAGCGGCGCGCGGCGCGAAGATCTCGGTGGTCGCCATCGAGATCGAGATCCGGCCGTGCCGTCGATACATGGCGTGTGTCGCGTTGCTGCAGAGACTCATCAGCACCTGCTGGATCTGCGTGGTGCTGGCCAGGACGAGGCCGCAGGAGGAATCGAGGTCGGTCTCCAGGCGGATCGTGTCGGGGAGGATGTCGTGCAGGAGCTTGACGGTGGATCGCACGACCGGCTGCAGGCGGACGGGTTCGCGGGCGTGGTCGGCCTCGCTCTGATAGCTGTCGACTTCGCGGCTCAACTCGGCTGCGGCCTCGGCGGCGCGGATCACCTGGCTGAGATGGTGCTGCGCCCTCTCGTTGTCGGGCATCTCGTCGCGGGCCAGACGCGTTTGGCCGAGGACCACGGACAGCAGGTTGTTGAGGTTGTGCATGATGCTGCCGCTGAGGACGCCCAGGGCTTCCATCCGCTGGGCGCGTTGCAACCTGAGCCGCAACGACTTGGCCTCGTTCGCCGAGTCTCCGTCGGTGCCTCCGAGGACCCGTCGGCCGACCCATACGCCGACGCCGAGCCCGATTGCCAGGGCTGCAGTCGCCAGTAGGATCTGGGTGCTCATCGGTTCCATGACGATGATCTTTCGAAATACACGGGACGCTCAGGGCACAACTACCCAAAACATCATACCACGATTCTCGCTTCTTCGACCACTCCGGTTGGTGACGCTGCCGCGGTCCGTCATTACCGTGTGCACCAGGACCGTGGTCAGCATGCCATGAAACAGGAGGATCGGCACGATGTCCAGCACGCGCTTGGAACGATCTCGCACCGACGCGGTGGCCACTGTGACGATCGATCGCCCGGGTCGGCTCAATGCGCTCGACGTGGCGACCGTGGCGGAATTGACGCGGGTATTCGGAGATCTTGAGCGGGACCGGGACATCCGGGCCGTGATCCTGACCGGAGCCGGGGAAAAGGCTTTCGTGGCGGGTGCGGACATCTCCGAACTGTCCGGACTGGATGCCGGCGATGCGGAGCGATACGCCGCGGCGGGACAGAGCTTGATGTGGCGGATCGAGAACCTGGGCAAGCCGGTGATCGCCGCCATCGGCGGTTTCGCGCTCGGTGGGGGACTGGAACTGGCGCTGGCCTGCACCGTTCGTTGGGCCGTGACGGGCGCACGCCTCGGCTTGCCGGAGACCGGGCTCGGGCTGATTCCCGGATTCGGCGGCACGCAGCGTCTGCCGCGTCTGGTGGGGCGGGGGCGGGCGCTCGAGATGATCCTGGGAGGTGCGCCGATCACCGCCGACCAGGCCCTCGACTGGGGCTTGGTGACGCGCGTCCTGCCGCGCGACGAACTGTTGCCGTCGGCGACCGCGTTTGCCCGGCAACTCGCTGCGCGTCCGGCGGTCGCGATACGGGCGGCGCTGAAGTCCGTCGTCGAGGGCGCGGCGATGCCCCCGGACGCCGCCGTGCGCCTCGAAGCCGCCCACTTCGGCCTGGCCTGCGCCAGCGCCGACGCCGGCGAGGGGTGCCGCGCGTTCCTCGAGAAGCGCGACCCCGAATTCCGCCATCGCTGATCTCTGTTTCGACTCATCTAGCAGGAAACGGGCCGACTCCCTGGAGGCGGCCCAACTCTCCTTTCGCGGGCTCTCCCCGTTGATTATGTTTGCCGCACAACCAACCATCAGGTCCTTCCGCACGAGGTGAAGCCCATGACTGATGCGGTTCCCTACATGGAAGTCGATTCCGAGCTTTGCAAAGGGTGCCAGCTGTGCATCGATGTCTGCCCGAAGGGCGTCATCAGTGTCAGCGAAAAGCTCAACAGTTCCAGTTACCACCCGGCGTACTACACTGGCGAAGGCTGCACTGGCTGCGGTCTCTGCTTCTACGCGTGCCCCGAACCGGGCGCCATCCGGGTCGTCAAACCTTAAGGACTGGAGGTACCATTCATGGCCAGACAGTTCATGAAGGGCAACGACGCGATTATCGTAGGGGCACTGGCGGCCGGCTGCCGCGCCTACTACGGCTATCCGATCACGCCCGCTAGCGAGATCGCGCACGCCGCCGCCAACCATTTTCCCGCCCTGAACGGTGTTTTCATTCAGGCCGAGAGCGAAGTTGCGGCGATCAACATGGTCTACGGCACCGCCGGCATGGGCATCCGCACCATGACCGCCTCGTCGTCGCCCGGCTTCAGTCTGAAGCAGGAAGGCCTCAGCTACATCGCCGGCGCCGAACTGCCCTGTGTCGTGGTCAACGTCGTTCGCGGCGGACCGGGACTCGGCAACATCGCCCCCGAGCAGGCCGACTACTTCCAGGTCACCAAGGGTGGCGGTCACGGGAACTATCGCCTCATCTCCCTGGCGCCCAACGGCGCGCAGGAGATGTGCGACCTCACCCGCCTGGCCTTCGATCTGGCCGACAAGTACCGCAACCCTGCCTGTATCATGGCGGACGGGGTCACCGGTCAGATGATGGAAGTCGTGGACATCCCGGAGCCGACGCCGGTTGCGTTCGACAACACCGACTGGGCTGTTCGTGGCGATGCCGTGACCCAGAAGAACCTGATCACTTCGATCTTCCTGGAGTCGGAAGACCTGGAACAGCACAACCTCAAGCTGGACCGCAAGTATCAGGAGATCGCCAAGAACGAGGTTCGGTTCGAGGAGTACAAGACCGAGGATGCCGAGCTGCTCGTCGTGGCCTACGGGGTCGTCAGCCGCATCGTCTACTCCACGATCGACGAAGCCCGCGCGCAGGGGATGAAGGTCGGACTGCTGCGGCCGATCACCATCTGGCCGTTCCCCACCGACGCCATTCGCGCCCTTTCCGAGCGCGTCAAGAACGTCCTGGCGGTCGAGCTTTCCACCGGCCAGATGGTCGAGGACGTGCGCCTGGCCGTCGAGGGCCGCTGCCCCGTGCACTTCTACGGTCGTTGCGGCGGGATGGTGCCCGGCGGCGAGGAGATCATGGATCAGTTCAAGACGATCCTGGCGGGAGGTCAGAAGTAATGGCAAAGGTGTATGAGAAGCCTGCCAGCCTGTACGGCAACTTCGAGCGCAAGCCCGGCGGCAAGAAGACCACGCATTACTGTCCGGGCTGCGGCCACGGCAACGTGCACAAGATGATCGCCGAGGTTCTGGAAGAGCTGGAACTCAGCGAGCGGACGGTCTTCGTCAGCCCCGTGGGTTGCTCGGTATTCGGCTACTACTACTTCAACACCGGCAACATGCAGGCCGCCCACGGCCGTGCGCCGGCGGTGGCGACCGCGGTCAAGCGGACCAATCCCGACAGCATCGTCATCAGCTACCAGGGCGACGGCGATCTGGCGGCCATCGGCACGGCCGAGACCATCCATGCCGCCAACCGCGGTGAGAACATCACGGTGTTCTTCGTCAACAACGCGATCTACGGCATGACCGGTGGCCAGATGGCGCCGACGACGATGATCGGTCAGCGCACGGCGACGACGCCGCGCGGCCGCGTCGAGATCGACCACGGCAACCCGATCCGCGTGTGTGAGATGCTGGCCACGCTGCCCGCTCCCACCTACATCACGCGTGTGGGTCTGGGCAACAGCAAGCAGATCATGCAGACCCGCAAGGCCATCCGGAAAGCGCTGAAGATCCAGAAGGAAGGCCGCGGCTACAGTTTCGTCGAGATTCTTTCTCCCTGCCCCACGGGCTGGAAGATGGATCCCAAGGATGCGCGCGAGCACTTGGTCAAGGCGATGGAGGAGATCTTCCCCCTCGGCACCTACAAGGATCGCAGCGAAGAGGTCGAGGCCGGCGCCTGGGACCGCATCAGCGAGCCCTTCGACGTGGCCAAGCGCAACGAGTACCTGAAGGCCATGCAGTCGCCGCTGTCGCTGGAGCCCGTGGAACTGCCGACCGACTTCAAGTGCAAGTTCGCCGGTTTCGGTGGCCAGGGTGTTCTGACGTTGGGACTGTTCCTGGCCCAGATCGGCATGAAGGCCGGTCAGCAGGTCAGCTGGATTCCCGCGTACGGACCGGAGATGCGCGGCGGAACCGCCAACTGTTCGGTGAACATCTCCCGCGGCCGCATCGGCGCGCCGACGGTGGATCACCCGAACGTGCTGGTGGCCATGAACCAGCCGTCGCTGGAGCTGTTCGAGAAGGATGTCGTCGACGGTGGCTGGATCTTCACCGACAGCGGCATCTGCACCTCGATGCCGGATCAGAAGCGCCTCAAGGTGACGGCGATCCCGGCGGCCGAGATGGCCGACAAGATCGGCACGCCCAAGGTGGCCAACGTGGTGATGCTGGGCGCGATCTGCGCTGCCACCGGCATCTTCACCGCGGACTACGTCAAGGACACGCTCAAGGTCATCGTCAAGAAGAAGGAGCTGCTGGGCATGAACCTGCAGGCCTTCGACGCTGGTTGGGAGTTCGTTAAGAACGCCTGATCTTCGGACGTCGACCGACGGATGGAAAACGGCCCCGCCTCCTTGGAGGTGGGGCCGTTGCCTTTGAGGTGCCGATGCAGACGTCGGATCAATCCTCGGGGCCGATGGCGGCCGCTGCGCGCGCGTCCAACCGTCGCGTCACCGCGCCGTAGACGATCAGCGCGATGGCCGACACCGAGGCGATCCCGACGAACACGAACCAGATGTAGTGCGCGTGGGCGTACGCCTCCGGCATGGGGCCATCGCCGGCCAGCGAGGCCAGGCGCCGGGCCTGGTCGGCGGCGCTGAGTGTCCTGGGGTCGGGGCAGAAGTTGTTCAGCAGGAGGCCCGAGAGGAAGAACCCGACGATCGCCGAGATGAACGAATGCAGGTGGCTGAAGCCCAGGTAGAGACCTTCCTCGCCTTTGGGCGCCTGCAGCGAGAAATACTCGAGGTAGCGCGGCGAGATGAAGCTCTCGGCGAGCCCCTGGAACGCGATCCCGACCAGCATCATGAACGCCACCGGGTGCATGCCCAGGATCGGGTTTCCGCCGAGCAGGTTGCCCGAGGCCATGCACAGCGCCGAGACGGGCATGATGAACATGCCGAAGGCTTCGTGCCTGAATCAGCCATGGTATCAGCGCCTGCGCAGCAGATGCGTGACCAACCCCACCGTCAACACAACCACGCCGGGGTTCACGTTGGCGTACCACGACGGCGACGCGCCCTCGCCCACCATGCGCAGGATGTACTTGGGCATGGAGGCGTAGAGCTGGTGCTGGACCATCCAGAAGCCGGTGATGATGAGGATCAGGGTGATGAGCCGCGCGCGTGTCAATACGGCGATGAACGCCGCCCATATCTCGCCGATATTCTTGCCCTGGCCCTCGGTCTTCTGGCTCCGGTAGAAGAGGAAGACCAGGAT
>CAZJMO010000125.1:0-2820 GCA_964547085.1 uncultured Fibrobacteraceae bacterium
CGATTTCGACATCGTCATCTCGGACTACCTCATGCCCGGCATGAACGGCATCGACCTGCTGGCGCGTTTCAAGGAAGTGCAGCCCTGGGCGCCGCGCGTCCTGCTGACCGGGTACGCGGACAAGGAGAACGCCATCCGCGCCATCAACGATGTCGGGCTGTTCCAGTATCTCGAGAAGCCGTGGGACAACGCCAACCTGCTGCTGGTGATCCGCAACGCGCTGGAGCGACGCCATCTCCTGCGGGCGCTGCAGGAGAAGATCGCGGAGGTCGATCGGACCGCCGGCAAGCTCGACACCCTGCAGCAGGACATCCTGCGCGCGTTCATCTGAGCGAGGCTTTCGAAGGAGGATCCATGTCGTTGAGGGGACGTTTGGTGGTCATCCTGCTGGCCGCGTCCGTAGCCGCCGGCGCCGCCGACCTCGAGTCGTCGGTCTACGTGCGAGGCTTCGTCAGCCAGGGCTACATCAACTCCGAGGACAACAACTACCTCCTGCCCAACGACCGCGAGGGTTCCGGCGAGTTCAACGAGGCGGCGGTCACGATCGCGGCCGAGCCGGCCGAACGGGTTCACGTGGGAATCCAGCTCCTGGGCCGCGACTTCGGGCTGCGGAAGACCAGCAACGTGGTTGTCGACTGGGCCTACGGGGATTTCCGATGGCGCGACGAGGTCGGTTTCCGCGCCGGCAAGATCAAGTTGCCCTACGGTCTCTACAACCAGACGCGCGACGTGGACATGCTGCGGACGTCGGTGCTTTTGCCGCAGAGCGTGTATGCCGAAAAGGACCGCGACCTGCTCATCGCGTTCGAGGGCGTCGGCCTGTACGGCAACGTCGTGCTGGGGAGCTGGGGTGACTTCGACTACGAGCTGTCGTTCGGCAGCCTGAACCTGCCCGAGGATGGGCATGCGGATACGCAGGAGCTGTTGAACATGGTCGCGCACGCCGGCGAAGCCGCGGTTGCCGCTGACGTGTCCGTGATGGCCGGCGTGCCTGTCGACAGCGTTCGCGCGTCGCTCCACGAGCTGGAGGCGACCGAATTGGACGTGCCCTGGATCCTGGGCGGCGCGTTGATATGGAACGCACCGGTCCAGGGCCTCCGGATCGGCTACACCTACATGGAGGGCGACGCCGACGCCAGCGCCCGGGCGCGGTACGACACGTTCGTGGGCACCGGCGGCGCCGTGCCGGCGTACATGCCGGTCACCCGCGGCGTGGCGGTCGACTTCGACCTGCGCACCATCGTCACCGGCTCGGTGGAGTACCAGCGCGGCCCGTGGCTGCTGGTGTCGGAGTTCTCCCGCCTGCGCGCGGGCGACAACTCGAGCATCGGCTGGTACGCCGGCACCGACTATCGCTGGAGTCCGGCGGTCGCCGTCCAGGGTTGCTGGTCGACATACTATCCCGACGAGAACGACCGTTCCGGCGCCGCCCGTGAGGCTGTCGGCGACCCCGACTACTACGCCTGGCAACACGACCTCGGCCTGGCCGTGCGCCTGGATCTGAATGAGCACTGGCTTGTGAAATTCGAGTATCATCACATGGACGGCGCCGCCCTGGCCGACATCTGCGGGCTGGGCGCGGGCGAGACCGCGTCCCGTCGCTGGCACGTCCTGGCGGCCAAGACGACCTTCCACTTCTAGGACCTCTAGCTGGAGTTGACGATGCCTCGCCGCTTGCTGTTGATCGCTGTCCTGGTCGTCGTCGCGGCGGCCGTCCCGGCCGGGGCCGACCGGCCTGCGGACGGCCGGCTGGTCGTAGTGGCGCATCCGGACGTGCGGGTCGACAACCTGTCGCAACACGACGTTCAGCGGATCTACCTCGGCAAGGACACGCGCTGGAAGGGTGGGCTGGTCATACGGCCGGTGATGCTCCACGAACACGCCGCACAGGCCTGGTTCGTCACCGACGTGCTCGATCGCTCGCTGGAGAGTTTCGCCGTGTACTGGAAGCGGATGATCTTCTCCGGCAAGGGGCGGCCGCCGCGCGCGTTCGACGAGCCGACGGACCTCGCTGCCTACGTGCGCCAGACGCCGGGCGCGATCGGGTTCCTGCCGGCCGGCGCCGACACGACGGGGCTGCAGGTCGTCGACGTGGACTGACGAAGATCCCGGAGGCTCGCAGTGCGCTTCACCTATCGCATCATGGCCCTGCCGCTGCTGACGGCGGTGACGTTCGTCGTGGTTTTCGCGGTGACCTTCGCCAACGTCACCGAGGGCTCTCGTCTGGTCCGCAGTCTGCAGGCGGAATTCTTCACCGCGGTCAACCTGAGCTACGGCCTCGATAACGAGGCGCTGCGCATCCGCCACGGGCTGGACACCGCGGTCAGCCTGAACGACGCCGACATGGTCGACGAGACCGAGAGCATGGCGACGCGGTTCCGTGAGTTGCTGGAGGCCGGTCGCCAGGTGCGGACGATCGAGCCGCAGCAGATCGCCGATCTGACCACGGCGTTCGAGCGCTACGACACGCTCGCCCGCCGCGTCACGCGCAGTCTGATCGCCTACGAGGACATCACCAGCGCCGACGCCCGGCTCCTGGACGACGCCGCGGCCATGAACGCCGCCTACGAGGATCTCCGACAGCGTCTGGATCGCCTGGCCTCGGCCCAGGTCATGAACATGCGGACGGCCCTGACCGACACCCAGGACCGCCTTAAGCGTCGAATCCGCCAGGCGACGATCCTCGCCGCCGGTTCGGTGGTTCTGCTGCTGCTTCTGGCCGCCGGCGCCATCGTCTCGATCGTCAACCCTTTGCGTAAGCTGCGCCAGGCGGCGGCGACCATCGCCGCCGGCGACCTGGACCCCGAGATCGACTACCGC
>CAZJMO010000125.1:2830-8261 GCA_964547085.1 uncultured Fibrobacteraceae bacterium
GTCCAGATCTCTTTCCAGCCCAAACCTGCCACGGCCTACAGCGTTGCCCTGGACGCCGAAACACCCGACAAGGACGTGGCCAAGCTGGGCAAGCCGTTCAGCATCCGCTTCACCACCGGCGACCTGGACCCCGAGATCGACTACCGCAGCGACGACGACCTGGGCATGCTCGCCGACAGTTTTCGCGAGATGCAGCGCGCGCTGGAGACCGACATCGCCCGCCGTGAGGAGATCGAGCACGCCCTGCGCGAGAGCGAGGAGAGGCTGGCCCTGGCGCTGGAGGCCGCCAACGACGGGATCTGGGACGTCCGCGTGCCTGAGGACGTGTTCTACTGCAGCGACCGTTTCGCCTCGATCCTCGGCTATCCTCGCGCGGAGAAGCCCACGTCGGTCCGCGAGGTCGACGCGATGATGAGCGACGTGGACAGCCGCGACATCGAGCGGCTCCTGGTCGGCGGACAGGAGGCCATCTTCGAGGTCCGGACGCGGCGCAAGAACGGTCGTGGGATCTGGGTCGAGATCAAGGGCCGCACCGTCGATCGTCTGCCCGACGGCCGGCCGAAGCGGGTCGTCGGCACGATCAGCGACATCACCGACCGCAAGCGCGCCGAGGAAGAACTGCGGAGCGCGCAGGACAGGGCCGTCCAGTCCGAGAAGCTGGCGAGCCTGGGACAGCTCGTCGCGGGTCTGGCCCACGAGTTGAATTCCCCGCTGGGGACGCTGATTTCGGGGACCGACCTCATCGCCCGCACCGCGGCCATCCTGCGCGAGAACGTGTCCTGCGGCGACGGCATCGACCGCCGTACGCGCCGCGCGCTGGACGCCCTGGAGCGCAGCTCGAAGAGCACAACCACGGCGGTGGCGCGGCTGGAGGAACTGCTGGGCGGCCTCAAGCGCTTCACGGCGCTGGATCGCTCGAACCTGCAGGAGGCCGACGTCCACGAACTTCTGGACACCACCATCACCGTGATGTGCGACGGGCAGTGGGATCAGGTCGAACTCGAGCGCCGGTACGGGGACCTGCCGCGGATCATGTGCTATCCGGGACAGCTCAACCAGGTCTTCCTGGCGCTCGTTCGCAACGCGATGCAGGCCATGGAGGACGGGGGGACGCTGACCCTGTCGACCGACGCCCCTGTCGAAGGACGCGTGCGCATCGTGGTTGCCGACACCGGCCGTGGGATTCCCCGGGAGGATCTGGACGGGATCTTCGAGCCGGGGTTCCGCTCGGGGGGCGGGCGTGTGCGGCTGGGCTGGGGCCTGGTGACCGCCGCGCGCATGGTGCAGGAGCACGGCGGCCGGGTCTCCGCCGAGAGCGAGGTCGGGCGCGGCAGCCAGTTCACGGTGCTCCTGCCGACGCGGCCCGACGATCCGATCGAGGACTAGAGCCTGACCAGGACGACGCCGCCCGCATCACGCGGACGGCGTCGAAGTCGGTGTCGTCGACCAGGGTGGTCAGCGATCCCGGCGGGCTCAGAGTCCGACGACCTCGCGCGCTCCGAGCGCGCCGCGGTCGGCGATCGCGTGAAGTTGCGCATCCTGCAGGTCGAACTCCATCCCTTCGTGCTTCTCGCCGGAAACCAGGCTGTGCAGGCGTCCGACCACCGAGCGCAACTGGCTGGCTTGCGCGCTCAACGCCTCGGCCGCGGACGCTGATTCCTCGGCGTTGGCCGCGGCGGACTGCGTCGTCTGGTCGAGCTGGCCGACGGCCTTGTTGATCTGGTCGATGCCGAGCGCCTGCTCGCGGGCCGCGGTCGCGATCCCTGCGACCTGGTCGGCGACCATCGCCGAATTGGAGGCGGTCGACTGGAAGGCCTCGCGGGTCTTGCCCGTGACCTCCACGCCGCGTTCGGCGTGCGCCACCGACTCCTCGATCAGGGCGCTGGTCTCCTTGGCCGCGTGGGCGGCCCGCTGTGCGAGGTTGCGGACTTCTTCGGCAACCACCGCGAAGCCCTTGCCGGCCTCGCCGGCGCGGGCGGCTTCCACCGCGGCGTTCAGCGCCAGCAGGTTGGTCTGGAAGGCGATCTCGTCGATCGTGCCGACGATCCGCGCGGTCTGGTCGGCGCTGTTCTTGATCGTGTCGATCGCACCGACCATCTCCTCCATCGACGCCATACCCTGTTCGACGACGTGCTTGGCCTCGCCCATCAGTTCCTGGCAGCGGTCGGCGGCGTCGGTCGTGCTGCGGACGTTGACCGTCATCTGCTCGAGGCTTGCCGACGTCTCTTCCACCGCGGCGGCCTGTTCGCTGGACTGCTCGGCGAGCGCGACGCTGGCGTTCGAGATCTGCGACGCTGCGGACGACGTCTGCTCGCTGCCGGCGTTGAGGTCGTCGATCATGGCGTTGACCGGGCCGGTCACGCTGCGGGCCACGAAGAAGATCACGGCGGTCACCAGCGCCAGCGCGATCAGCGTCAGGATCACGCCGAAGTTACGCAACTCGTTCGCGGCGGCGTAGATCTGCTTGTTATCGAGGCTCGTGGCGCAGATCCAGCCCAGGTTCTCGTCGGTGGCGAACGCGGACTGTCGTCCGGCGCCCTTGAAGTCGTACTTCAGCGTGCCGTTCTTCCGGGCCAGGATCTGCTGGCCGAACTCCCACTGGCTCAGCTTCTGCGAGAGGATCAGTTCCTTCTTCGGATGTGCGAGAAAGGTGCCGTTCTCATCGACGATGTAGATGTAGCCGGTGGCGCCGATCTTGATCGGGTCGATCAGGTTGGCCGTGAACTTGCCCAGATCGACCACGCCGAGCATGGCGCCGCCGGTGGGCCGTCCGTCGTCGCCGTTGACGGGATGGCTGATCACCACGATGGGCTGGCCGCTGATCTTGCTCTTGATGGCCTCGGAGACGACGAACTGGCCGGTCCGCTGCATGTCCTTGAAATAGTCACGGTCCTTCACGTCGAGTGATCCGGCGATTCCGTCGAGGCTCGACGCCACGGCAAGACCGTCCGGCCCGATCAGGTGCATGCTCTTGTAGTCCTCGGTGTTTCGCGCGGCCCGCTGCAGGAGAGCCTCGGCGGCGGCGGCCTCGGGGCCGGCGGGTGCCGCGACGGCGCCGCGGATCTCGGCCATGTCGCTCCAGCGAGCGACGTCGAGTTCGCGATGGGACATCCAGTCGTCGACGTGGCCGAGGACCAGGTCGTTCAGTTGCGACATCTCCGCGTGGACCGCCGCTTCCAGTGCGTTTCCGGTCTTGTAGGTGGTGATCCCGAGGTAGGCGGCGAATGCGATGAGCATGGCCGCGCCGGTGGGCAGGAGAAATCGGTTGCGCAGATCGAGTTTCATGACGAAGTGCTCCCGGTCGACGTTTTGCGGACGATCGGTTCCGAATCCCGAGGGGTATTTGACGAGATTCCCAACGGCAGGCGAACCGCCTTACTAGGAAATAAGATCGGTAGATGATGCAGGAGCTTAAGGAGAACATTAGTAGATGCAAATAATCCTGTAAAGGGCTCCTCTGGACCGCGGGGTGCGATCCGGTTGAATTCGTATATTTTGATCCGGATTGTCGGACTGGCCCCATGTTCGCCGAGGTGATGCCATGGACATCGCAACGACCCCGGATCTCGCACGCCGCGCCTATCTCGCGGTTCGCGGCAATCTCGAGGTCGTTCGCAAGCGGCTGGGGCGACCGCTCACGCTCACCGAGAAGATCTTCCTGGGTCACCTGGTCGATCCTGCAGGACAGGAACTCGAGCGCGGCCGCGCGACCCTGGCGCTGGCGCCCGACCGCGTCGCGATGCAGGACGCCACCGCCCAGATGGCCATTCTGCAGTTCATGATGGCCGGCCGCGACGAGACCGCCGTGCCGACCACCGTGCATTGCGACCACCTGCTGCTCGCGTACAAGGGAGCGGATCAGGACAAGGCCGCCGCCCTCGAACAGAACCACGAGGTCTACGAGTTTCTCAGCAGGGCGTCGGCGCGGTACGGCATGGGCTTCTGGGAGCCGGGGTCGGGGATCATCCACCAGGTGGTGCTGGAGAACTACGCGTTTCCCGGCGGCCTGATGATCGGGACCGACAGCCACACCCCCAACGCCGGCGGTCTGGGTATGGCCGCCTGCGGCGTCGGCGGTGCGGACGCTGTCGATGTCATGGTCGGGATGCCGTGGGAAGTGCTGCACCCGCAGGTGACGGGCGTGCGTCTGGTCGGCGCGCCGAGCGGCTGGACCGCACCCAAGGACGTCATCCTCAAGCTCTGCGGAATCCTGACCACCAAGGGCGGCACCAACCACGTCATCGAGTACTTCGGGCCGGGATGCGAGGCGATCAGCTGCACCGGCAAGGCCACCATCACCAACATGGGGGCCGAGCTGGGCGCAACCACCAGCATCTTCCCCTGCGACCGCCGTATGCTCGACTATCTGCGCGCCACGCGCCGCGGCGAACTGGCGCATCTCGCCGACGAGAATCTGGACCTCCTGACCGCCGACATCGAGGTCGCGGCCGATCCGGAGGCGTGCTACGACCGCGTCGTGACCATCGATCTGTCGGCGCTCGAACCGCACCTGGTCGGGCCGCACAGCCCCGACGTGGCGCACCCGGTGAGCACCATGCCCGCCGACTGCGCGCGCGAGGGCTACCCGGTGGAACTGAGCGCCGCGCTGATCGGCTCCTGCACCAACAGCAGCTACGAGGATATCTGCCGCGCCGCGGACGTCGCGCTTCAGGCGCTCGACGCCGGTCTGTCGATGCAGGTCCCGTTGCTGGTGTCGCCGGGCTCCGACCAGATCTACGAGACCATCAAGCGCGACGGGCAGCTGAAGATCCTGGAGGCTATCGGCGCCACGGTCCTGACCAACGCCTGCGGTCCGTGCATCGGCCAGTGGCGGCGCGACGACATGCAGGACGGCGAGCGCAACAGCATCATCACCTCGTTCAACCGCAACTTCCGCAAACGCAACGACGGGAACGCCGAGACCCACGCGTTCATCGGCAGTCCCGAGGTCGTCATGGCGTACGGGTTGGCCGGTCGCCTGGATTTCAACCCGCTGACCGACACCCTGACCGGCGACGGCGGCGACACTGTCAGGCTCAAGGCGCCGAAGCCGGCACCGGACGTACCGGCCGACGGTTTCGTGTTCTCGGAGGCCGGCTACCGGGCGCCGCCGGACGAGCGCTCGGACATGGCCGTGCCGGTCGATCCGGACAGCCAGCGCCTCGCCCTGCTGACCCCGTTCGCGCCCTGGCGGGAGGGCGATCACGACGGCCTCGACCTGCTCATCAAGGTGCAGGGCAAGTGCACCACCGACCACATCTCCATGGCCGGGCCGTGGCTCAAGTACCGCGGGCATCTCGACCGCATCAGCGACAACATGCTCCTCGGCGGCGTCAACGCATTCGGCCAGCCCACCGCATCAGTGATTCTCCGCCCTCGTCCAGTGTCGACCTGGCAAGCTTCCGCGAGTTCGTGGGTGAGGACGCAGCGC
>CAZJMO010000125.1:8271-8573 GCA_964547085.1 uncultured Fibrobacteraceae bacterium
GGACGGCGCTGGGTCATCGTCGGTGACGAGAACTACGGCGAGGGCAGCAGCCGCGAGCACGCCGCGATGAGCCCGCGCCACCTGGGCTGCGCGGCGGTGATCGTCCGCAGCTTCGCGCGCATCCACGAGACCAATCTCAAGAAGCAGGGCGTCCTGCCGCTGGTCCTGGCCGACCCCGCCGATTACGACCGGATCCGCGAAACCGACACCTTCGACCTCACCGGCCTGGCGAAACTGGCACCCGGCAGCGAGGTCGGCCTGGTGATCCGGCACGCGGACGGCAGCGAGGAGACCGCGGCGTT
>CAZJMO010000125.1:8583-9075 GCA_964547085.1 uncultured Fibrobacteraceae bacterium
AACAGATCGCCTGGTTCCGAGCCGGATCGGCGATGACTCTCATCCGTGACGGTGCCTGAGCGGAGGCGCCGCTCTCCGGCAGGGGGCGCCCGCATCGCTGCCGGACATGTGTCGCCGGCGAGTGCGGGAGACTGGCCGGGCGGCGCTGTCGTGCTATGTTTTGCATGATTTTCAGCGCGCGTGCGTTTTTGCCGTGCGCTGTTCCCATGCCCTTGTCGCGTCGTAATGTCGCGGGCGGGCCCGCCGCGTGTCGGGCGACCGGAGAGCACCGTGGATCCTCGTTTGAACCGACAGAAGGACCTTCCGCCGCCGGCCCTAGCCCACCGAGCCGACGCGTTGCGCCCGTTCGCGCTGCCGGCCGGCACGCAGCAGTTCCGAGTCGTCCTGTACCCGGGGCAGATCGAGCTCGCCTCCGGCGGTGCTGCGGGGACGGCGACCGTCCAAATCCCGACGACGCTCCCACCCGGAACCCACACGATCGTGGTGTGGGCA
>CAZJMO010000126.1:0-7448 GCA_964547085.1 uncultured Fibrobacteraceae bacterium
GCTGCTCGGTCGGCGTTGCGATCCCGCGGCGGCCCGGCGTGCGCTCCGTCTGGCGTGCCGCACCTTCCCGCGGGTGTCGGCGGACTGGATCGTGGGGCCGGGGCTGGAGCGGACGCGGCTGCTGGCCGAACTGGACGAGGCGATCGACGGCGGGGTCGAGCACATATCGCTCTACATCCTGGAGTTGCATCAGGGCACGGCGCTGGCGCGCGAGGTTGCGGCAGGCCGCCTGCAACTCCTGCCCGACGAGGAGACCGAGGCGCTCTATCTGGCGTGCGTCGAGCATCTCGCGGCGCGCGGTCTGCGGCAGTACGAGGTCAGCAATTTCGCGCGGCCGGGCCACGAGTCGCGGCACAACCGGGCCTACTGGCGGGGGCGGCCCTATCTGGGCGTGGGGCCGTCGGCGAGCGGGTTCTGGGGACGGCGCCGCTACACCAACACGACGGATCTGGAAACCTATCTGGCCCAGGTGTCGGCCGGCGAGCTGCCCGACGGCGAGGTCGATCCGCTGGATCGGCGGGCGCGACGGCTGGAGTCGCTGGTGCTGCCGCTGCGCACGGTCGCCGGGGTGCCGCTGGACCGGTTGCCGGCCGGCGCGCTGGATCTGGCGCGGGGGCGGCGCGAGGGGCTGTGGACGCTCGAAGGCGGATCGTTGCGGCTGACGGCGCGGGGTTTTCTGAGGATCGACACGATCGAGGAACGGCTTGCGGGCGCGGTCGGTTGACACCCCGGAAAGCGCGTAGTTTACTTGTCATGTCAAATTCGGTCCGATCCGCGTGTCTTTCGGGGGAACGTGTCCCCCGTTTTGCGTGCCGGCGGGCGATGACTGTGAGATCATGATCAAGAACCGCACGCGCGCAGACGAGATCCTGGACGCAGTTGTCCGGCTCAACATCGAGACCGGCCGCCCGGTGAGTTCCGCCCTGGTGGAGCGGTCGTTGCAGCGCGCGTACAGCGCGGCCACCATCCGCAACGTCATGAAGGAACTCGAACGCGAGCGCCTGCTCGAGCAGCCGCACACGTCGGCCGGGCGTCGGCCCACCGACCGCGGATTCCGTTGCTATGTCGACCGCGTGCTCGCCGGCTGGCCGCTGGTCGCCTGGAACGTGCCGCGACCGCTGGCGCGCGAGGTCGAGGCGGGGCTGGTCCGGCACGCCGGCAGTCACGCCATGGTCAAGGAACTGGCGGGGCTGTTGAGCCGGCTGACGGCGAACATCTCGATCATCCTGGGGCCGAGCTGGGAGCAGGTGCGCTGCCTGCGGGTGGAACTGTATCCCAAGGAAGAACGGCGCCTGCTGATGGTCCTGGTCCTGGAGAACGCCATGGTGCGCACCACCCTGGCCGACCCCGGCGACGACCTCGCCCCGCGGACCGTGGAGGAGGCGGCGCGGCTGCTCTCCGAACGCATCGGCGGGCGCACGGTGGCCGAAGTCCGCGACGGCGTCCTGGACTCGATCCGCGCCGGCGTGACCGCAGCGAGCCGCTGTGCCAGCCGGCTGGCGACCCAGGGCCGCGACCTGTTCCTGGACTTCGAGGTCGGCGAGTTGGAACTTGAAGGCGTCACCAACGTCCTGGGCGAACCCGAATTCGGCGCGCCGGGAACCCTGCGCAATCTGGTGCGGTTCCTGGAGTCGCCGCGCACCATCCGCGAGGCCCTGCATACGCTCGACCGCGAGGCGGGGGGCGATCTCGGGGTCTGGATCGGCGGCGAGAATCCGGTGCGCGACCTGCGCGAGTTCACGGTCGTCTCGCATCGCTTTCCGCTGGCCGGGCGCGAGGGAATCCTGGCGGTGCTCGGTCCGCGACGCATGCCGTACCAGCGGGCATTGACCGGAATCCACACTCTGCGCGACGGTTTGCGCAGTCTGACGTGAGAGGAATACGGATGAGCGAGAAGGAACGCGAGAACGAGATCCCGGCCGGCGAGGAGCCGGACGAGGTCGTGGATGTCGAGGAGGCGGACGACGAGGTCGAAGAAGTCGACCCCGTCGAGGCTCTGCAGTCCGAAATCGAGGCGCTCCAGGGGGACCTGGCCCACGAACGCGACAAGCTCCTGCGCACCGTCGCCGAGATGGACAACCTGCGCAAGCGCACGCGGCGCGAGGTGATCGACGCGCGCCGGTTCTCCCAGGCGGATCTGCTGCGCCCGTTGCTCGACGTGCTCGACAACTTCGAACGCGCCCTGCAGCACGCGCCCGCCGCCGCGGATGACGCGGAGGACGCAGGCGCGTTCCGCCGGGGCGTCGAGATGATCGCCCATAGTTTCCGCCAGACGCTGCTCGATCGCGGCGTGTGGCCGATCGAGGTCGAGGGGCGTGAGTTCGACCCGTCGCTGCACGAGGCCGTCGCCCAGCAGCCGGCGCCCGAGGGCACCGAGAGCGGAACCATCATGGCTGAAGTCCAGACAGGCTACACCCTCGACGATCTCGTGCTGCGGGCCAGCCGGGTCGTCGTGGCGAAATGATTACAACCGGCTGCGGCCGGCCAAGTGAGGCAAGATGACGACCAAGCGTGACTACTACGACATCCTGGGGCTGGACAAGGGCGCCGGCGAGGTCGAGATCAAGAAGGCCTATCGCAAACTGGCGGTGAAGTTCCATCCGGACCGCAACAAGGAAGATCCCCACGCGGCCGAGAAGTTCCGCGAGGCCACCGAGGCCTACGAGGTGCTCAAGGACAAGGAGCGGCGCGCCCGCTACGACCGCTTCGGCCACGCCGCCGAGCAGCCCGGCGCCGCCGGATACGGTGCGGGCGGCTTCGGCGCCGGCGGCATGGAGATGGACCTCAACGAGGCCCTCCGCCGCTTCATGCAGGATTTCGGCGTGGGCGACATCTTCGGTGGCGGCGGCGGCGGTCGGGACGATGGCGCGCGACGCCAGGGCCGCAACCTGCAGGTCACGCTCCGGCTGACCCTGGTCGAGGCCGCCCTGGGCTGCAGCAAGAAGATCAAGGTCCAGAAGCAGGTGGCCTGCCCCGCGTGCAAGGGGTCGGGCGCGGCGACGGGCAGTCAACCGCAGGCGTGTCCGACGTGCCGCGGCGTGGGCCGTGTCCGCCAGGTCCGTCAGTCGCTCCTGGGACAGATGGTGACCGAGACGGCGTGCCCGCACTGCGGCGGTCGGGGCCAGATCATCAGCGATCCTTGCGGCGACTGCCGCGGCACCGGCACCGTGCGCGGCGAGGAGACGCTGGAGATCAAGGTTCCCGCCGGCGTTTCCACGGGCAACTACATGGAACTGCGCGGCAAGGGCGACCACGGCGAGCAGGGCGGTCCCGAGGGGAACCTGCGCGTGGTCATGGAGGTCCAGGAAGACGAACTCTTCGAGCGCCACGGCGACGACGTGCTGCTCGACGTGCCCATCTCTCCGGTCGACCTCATGCTGGGCATCAAGCTGACGGTGCCGACGATCGACGGCAAGGTCGCGCTGAAGGTTCCGCCCGGCACGCAGAGCCACAAGATCTTCCGGCTGCGCGGCAAGGGAGTGCCGCACATGAACCGGTCGGGGGCCGGGGACCAGCTCGTGCGGGTGATCTCGTGGACGCCGCTGGATCTGGGCACCGACCAGATCAAGCTCCTGCAGGACCTGCGCGAGAATCTGGCGTCGCAGGTGCCCAAGCCGGGGCGCCACCTCTTCGACTAGCGGGCCGGGAGCGTCATGCGACGGTTTTTCGTGGACATCCCGGACGGTCGGACGCCGGTCGTCGGCGAGCGGTTCACGCTCGACCAGGACCAGAGCAAGCATCTGTGCACGGTGATCCGCGCCGGCAGCGGCGATGCGCTCGCGCTCACCGACGGTCGCGGACACGCGCTGGAGGCCGTGATCACCGGCGGCGATCGACGCCACACCGAGGTCGAGATCACCGACGTGAGAGACGCGGCCAGGGAAGTTGCGCCGCCGCGGCTGCACCTGGCCTGCGCCGTGGTCAAGGGCAAGCGCTTCGAATTCGCGCTGGAGAAAGCGGTGGAGCTGGGCGTGCACGTCGTCACGCCGCTGCGCACCGAGCGCGGCGTGATCGATCCCCGCGACGGCAAGCTGGACCGCTGGCGCACGTTGCTGATCTCGGCGCTCAAGCAATCCGGTCGCTGTCATCTGCCGACCCTGCAACCGCTGGCCACGCCGGTCGAGGTGCTCGACGCTGCGCGCGGGCCGGTGCTCTTCGGCGCGGCGCCGGGCGATCTGGTGGCGGAACGTCCGTTGCAGCCGACGGCCGCCGCGGCGCAAGCGGCGAGGCGGCGGCTGGACGGCCAGGCAGCGCCGGAGGAACTGGTGCTCGTCATCGGGCCGGAGGGCGGCTGGACCACGCTGGAACTGCAACTGCTGGCCGCGCGGGACGCCGTCCCGCTGATCCTCGGCCCGCACGTGCTGCGCACCGAGACGGCGGCGGTGGTCGGCCTGGGCGCCGTCCAGCAGATCCGCCATGCCTGGCGCGCCGGGTCGGCTTGACCGCCGCGGTCGGGCACCGTAGACTCCCTGCCGGATCGAACGGACCATCACGAGAGGAAGAGACCATGCCCAGCGAGATCGCCGCACGCCTCAAGCAGGACGTGATCACGGCCATGAAGGCCAAGGAGAAGGCGCGCCTGGGCGTGTTGCGCCAGCTCCAGGCTGCCCTCAAGCAGGTCGAGATCGACCAGCGGATCGAGCTGGACGACGAGGTCGTGCTGAAGGTGCTCCAGGCGTACGCCAAGAAGGTGCGCGACACGCTCGCCAGCGCCGAGAAGGCCGACCGCCCGGAGATGGTCGCCGACGCCCGCGCCGAGCTGGAACTGGTCAAGACCTACCTGCCCGCCGAACTGGACGATGCGGCGCTCGGCGTCGCGGTCGACGAGGCCATCGCCGAGGTCGGCGCGCAGGGGCCGCAGGACATGGGCAAGGTCATGAAGGCCGTCATGCCCAAGGTGGGTGGTCGGGCCGACGGCGGCCGGGTCAGCGCCGTGGTCAAATCCAGGCTGGTGGGCTGATCATGGTTGTCTGGGTCACCCTGGCGCTGCTCGTGGTCTGCGGCGTCTTCGGCTGGCGGTCGGGTGTGCTCCAACGCCTGATCGAGCTGGCGGGCGTGTTCTTCTCCATCCTGGCCTCGGCGCGCTTCGCTTCCGCCGTCGCGCCGTGGCTGGCCGACCACTCCGCCATGGACTCCACGACCGCGCTCTTGGCCAGCTATGTCCTGGTCTTCGCGGTCGCGCTGGTGCTCGTGCGGATCGTCGCCAAGCTCGTCGCGACCTTCGTGCACTGGACGCCGCTGGGCTGGATCGACCGCGTCGGCGGCGCGCTCTGCGGCGTGCTCATCGGTGCGCTCCTGGTCAGCGTCGGCCTGATCGCCGTCAGTCAGGCGCCGCACGGCGAGAAAGTGCGCGATGCCTACACGCGGCAGCCGGTCGGCGACGTCATCTACCACGTCGCGCCCTCGGTCTACCAGGGGGTGCGCAAGGTCCTGGGGGGCCAGGCGGACGAGCTGTGGGAGCGCGTCGTGGAGCTCAAGGACGAGGCGGTCGACGAGGCCGAGAAGGCGGCGGACAAGGCGCTGTGATCACTCTGCTCGATCGACTCGCCGCGGCTGACCGCACCGCCGGGCGCTTCCCGGTGGCCACCGTTCGCGCCTGTGAACTGCTGGGCTGGGATCACGTCACCGAACAGGTCGCCCGACACTGTCACGACGCCCGGGCGGCGGTCGCGGTCCGTGCCCAGAGGCCCTATGCCGACCCCGACGCCGTCAACCTCGCGCGCACCCTCGCCGACGAACTGCGCCCTCTGGCCGCCTCGGGCAAGTGGCCGCCGACGGTCACGGTCTCGGCCGCGCTGGACCTGCTGGAACAGCCGGCGCCGCGCCGCCTGGAGGGCGCCGACCTGATCGCGGTCGCGCGGCTGGCCGAGGATCTGGACATCCTGCGCGACTGGTTCGTCCAGTGCCGCGACACGGCGCCCACGTGGGGAGAGGCCGCGTCCGCACAGGCCATCTTCTCGCCCCTGGTGGGCGAGGTCCGCCGCTGCCTGGACCGCGACGGCCACCTGCTCGACAGCGCCAGCCCGCTGCTGTCCCGCCTCCGTCGCGTCGCCCGCGATCGCGAGCAGCAGGTGCGGCAGTCGGTGGCGCGGGCGATGAGCGAGGCGTCGCGCCGCGGTTGGGCCACCGCCGGCGAGGTCACCCTGCGCGGCGACCGTTTCTGCCTTCCCCTGAAATCCGGCGAGCGGCGCAAGGTCGGCGGCATCGTCCACGACCGCAGCCATACCGGCCAGACCGTCTACGTGGAGCCCGCCGAGACCGTGCACCTGGCCAACGACCTGGCCGAGACCCGCCTCGAGATGGGTGCCGAGGAATCCCGCCTGCTGCTCGCGCTCAACCAACACGTCGACCGCGAACAGCCGGCGCTCGTGGAAGCCGGCGAGTTGATGATCCTGGCCGACCGCGTCCGCGCCGCGATGCTCTGGAGCGAGCAGCGCCACGCGTTCCGCTGTCGGCTCGAACCCGGCCTGCGGCCCCGCATCTGGCGCGCGCGGCACCCGCTGCTCGAGGAGGCGCTCGAACACGCCGCGCGCGAAACCGGCACGGAGCCGGCGCGGGTGATCCCGCTGGACCTGGACCTGCCCGCCGACAAGCGCGTGCGGGTGATTTCCGGCCCCAACGCCGGCGGCAAGTCGGTGGCCATGAAGACCGTCGGCGTGCTCGTGATGCTGGCGCAGTGCGGCTGGGACATCCCCGCGCGCGAGGACACGCAGCTGCCGCTGGTGCGGCGCCTGTGCGTCGACCTCGGCGACGAGCAGTCGATCGAGGACTCGCTGTCCAGCTTCTCGGCGCATCTGACGCACCTGAAGCGGTATCTGGACGAAGCCGACGAGAATACGCTGCTGATCCTCGACGAGGTCGGTTCGGGGACCGATCCGCAGGAAGGCACCGCGCTGGCCTTGACCGCGCTCGAGACGTTCGCCGCGCGCGGCGCCCTGGTGCTGGCGTCGACCCTCGTCGGTCTGCGGAAGGCCGCCGTGCACGACCACCCCGCCAGCGGCAACGCCGCCATGGATTACGACGATGACTCGCTCGCGCCCATGTTCACGCTGCGGTTGGGCGACCCCGGCGCCAGCCACGCCTTCGACATCGCCGCGCGCGTGGGGCTGGACCGCGCGATGCTGGTGCGCGCCCGTTCGCTGGTGGGCGAGGAACGCTACCAGCTCGAGCAGCTCCTGGAGGATCTCGCCCGCCGCGCCCGCGATCTGGCGCGCCGGGACGAGGAGGCCCGCGACCGGCTGGCCGGCGTGACGCGTCGCCAGGAGGAGCTGGACGCGCGGCTGAAGGGTCTGGATCGCGAGCTGAAGCAGGAGCGCCAGGCGGTCCGCCGCCGCGGCGACCTACGGAAGGTGCGTGACCACGATGACCTGGTGGTGCGCGGCCAGTTCGGCCAGGCGCCGCGCCACCTGAGTGGCTGTGGCGCCGCCGATCCCCGCGTCCACCTCGTC
>CAZJMO010000126.1:7458-9029 GCA_964547085.1 uncultured Fibrobacteraceae bacterium
TCGTGATCAAACGCGCGCGGGCGCAGATCCCGGACATGTCGGGCGCGTTGCCGGCCGGGGAGGATGCGCATGTCCCGCCGGCCGGACTGGCGTGCGGCGACCGGGTGCGCGTGCCGCATCTTGGGCTCGTCGGCCAGGTGACCGAGATCCGCGGCGACAAGATCGGCGTGCTGGCCGACGGATTGCGCTTGAGCGTGGATCGCTCGGCGATCGCCGCGCTGGACGGGCAAGCCGGCCCCGCCGCCGAGACCGCCGCTCCGACCGCGACCGCGGGCGCCTGGACCTGGGACCAGGGCGACGCCGGCATTCCGCCGGAGCTGGACCTGCGCGGTCTGCGGGGCGAGGAAGCGTGGGACCGCCTGGACCGCATGCTGGACCGCGCGCTACCCGTGGGGCTGGACCAGATCACCGCGGTGCACGGGATGGGAACGGGTCGTCTGAGGGACTATCTGCTCAAACGCCTGGAACGCGACCCGCGCGTGGCGTCGTTCCATCCCGGTGGAGAACGACAGAACAATTTCGGCGCGACGGTGATCCATCTGCACTGATCGATCAACAAACTTGACAGATTATTTATATTGACCTTATGTTCGACGGTCCTCCGGACCTTTTTATCGCGCGCAAAGGGTTCCAGGTGGCAACACTTCCTCCGGAAATCATCGCCAGGGTGAAGGATGAGACCGACATCGTCGATCTCGTGGGTCGGTATGTCCGCCTGCAGCCGGCGGGGTCGAGTTTCAAGGGCCTGTGCCCCTTCCACCAGGAAAAGACCCCCAGCTTCCACGTCAATCCCATGCGCCAGAGCTACAAGTGCTTCGGATGCGGCGAGGGCGGCGACGCCATCAGCTTCCTGATGGAGGTCGAGAACCTGACGTTCCCGGAGGCCATGGAGACGCTGGCGCGGTCGCTGGACATCGACCTGGCCAAGTTCCTGCAACCGGGCGAGGACGAGGGTGAGAAAAGGGCGTTCCACCGCGCCGGCGAGGCGGCCAGCGAGGCGTTCCGGACGGCCTGGCTGGACGATCGGCTGGGCGCTTCGGCCCGTCGGTACATGGAGGAACGCGGCTTCAGCGCGGAGATTCTCGACCGTTTCGACGTGGGCTGGGCTCCGAGCGGCGACTGGTTCCTCAACGAGCTGAAGCGTCGCGGCGTATCGGAGGATCTGGCGGTGGCCGCCGGCCTGGCGCGGAGGCGCGACGGCGGCGGGGGCACGTTTGCCTATTTCCGCGAACGGGTTATGTTTCCCATCCGAAACATCGCCCGACAGGTCGCCGGATTCGGTGGGCGGATTATCGGCCAGGGGGAACCCAAGTATCTCAATTCAGCCGACAGTCCCCAGCTCAGCAAGGGGAAGCTGCTCTACGGCTTCGACTCGACGCGGATGTCCATCGCCCGCAAGAAGGTCGCCGTTCTGGTGGAAGGGTACCTGGATCTCATCGCCCTGGCGCAGGCCGGCGTGAACAACACGGTCGCCACGTGCGGCACGGCGTTCACGCCCGAGCAGGCCCGTTTGCTGCGCCGCGGCGCGCGCAAGGTGCTCATGCTCTTCGACGGCGACAGTGCGGGGCGCA
>CAZJMO010000127.1:0-8961 GCA_964547085.1 uncultured Fibrobacteraceae bacterium
TAGCGAAATTCCTTGTCGGGTAAGTTCCGACCTGCACGAATGGTGTAACGATCGAGGCACTGTCTCTACCAGGGACTCGGCGAAATTGAAGTGGCGGTGAAAATGCCGCCTACCCGCAGCTAGACGGAGAGACCCCGTGAACCTTTACTATAGCTTCGCATTGGGTTTAGGTATTGCTTGTGTAGGATAGGTGGGAGGCTGTGAAACGGGCGCGCCAGTGTTCGTGGAGCCAACCTTGAAATACCACCCTGGTAATATTTGGGCTCTAACCCGACTCCGTAATCCGGGCCGGGAACAGTGCGTGGTGGGTAGTTTGACTGGGGCGGTCGCCTCCTAAAAAGTAACGGAGGCGCGCAAAGGTTCCCTCAGCGTGGTTGGCAATCACGCGTCGAGTGCAAAGGCATAAGGGAGCTTGACTGCGAGACATACAGGTCGAGCAGGAGCGAAAGCTGGTCTTAGTGATCCGGCGGTTCCGCATGGAAGGGCCGTTGCTCAACGGATAAAAGGTACTCCGGGGATAACAGGCTGATCTCCCCCAAGAGTCCACATCGACGGGGAGGTTTGGCACCTCGATGTCGGCTCATCACATCCTGGGGCTGGAGAAGGTCCCAAGGGTTTGGCTGTTCGCCAATTAAAGTGGTACGCGAGCTGGGTTTAGAACGTCGTGAGACAGTTCGGTCCCTATCTGCTGTGGGCGTAGGAGAATTGAAGGAAGCTGTCCCTAGTACGAGAGGACCGGGATGGACGTACCTCTAGTGTACCTGTTGTCTCGCCAGAGGCATCGCAGGGTAGCTATGTACGGCAGGGATAAGCGCTGAAAGCATATAAGCGCGAAGCCCCTCCTGAGATAAGTTCTCCCAGACTTCGGTCTCTGAAGGCTCCAGGTAGACGACCTGGTTGATAGGCTGCAGGTGTAAGCGCAGTGATGTGTTCAGCCGAGCAGTACTAATAAGCCGTGAGGCTTAATCGTTTTGAGAAGAAATGCCTCTTTGGCGTTAGTTGCCCTCTGTATTTAGTTGTCAAGTGAACGGCTTGATTTTCGGCGGTCATAGTGCGGTGGAACCACCTGTTCCCATTCCGAACACAGTAGTGAAACGCCGTTGCGCCGATGGTACTGCAGGGGTGACCCTGTGGGAGAGTAGGACACCGCCGGATTCTCCAGAGGACCTCCGTGAAAACGGAGGTCCTCTCTTTTTTTGCCTACCGCAGAATTCCCCGGATAGACACCCAGTTTGAGGCCCCGGACGCGCTTTTCGTTTGTGCGGCCGCAGGGTGATCGTATCTTTGTCGGGTACGCTGAATCCCCTTCTTCGACGAGGATGGTCCAGTCATGCTTGAGAGCCAGGTGCGCCGGGTAAACGAGGTCATGTCAGCGGCGAAGGACGCCGTCGGTAATGCCGATTCGTGGCGTCTGAACGAGTGGGAGTGCTACCAGCTCCTCGACGCTGTGGGAATGCGGCGCGGCCCTGCGGTGTTTCTGGCGATCGATGCGAATCCGTCACAACGCGAAGCATGGGGACGTGAGGGGGCGGTGCTGGCAGACGAAGGCGGCCGTCTGCTCGTCAAGGTCTGTGGACGCAGGATCCTGCACAAGACCGACGTAGGGGGCGTCCGGGTCGTGACGTTGCGGTCCGGTCAGGACGGCCCGGCTGCGTTGATGCAGGCCGCGGACGAGGTTTTGTCGGCAGTCCGGGACGCGGGACAGGGCGACGAGATCGAGGGGTTGCTGGTTTGCGGGTTCGTGGCGCACAAGGCGAACACGCCGGGCCAGGAAGTGTTGCTGACGCTGCGGCAGGATCCGGCGTTCGGGGCAGTCGTCGTCGTGGGGATCGGCGGAACGCTGACCGAGTGGTACGGCAAGGGAAGCGGCGGGAAATCGACGCTCGTATTCCCGGCCGGGGGACTGGATTCCGGGACGGTCGAGGCGGCGTTGAAGGGACATCCGTTGCTGTCGATCCTGGCGTGGCCGTCGCGGTTGTACGGGACGCCGCCGATGAACCCGAACGACCTCGTCGGCGGCATCATGGCACTGGCGAATCTCGGTGCGGCCATGGGCCCCGACACGGGCGGTTTCACGATCGAGGAACTGGAGATCAATCCGGCGGTCGCCAGCGGCGGTGCGTTGGTGGCGCTGGACGGGGTCGGGCTTGTGTCCGAACGACGCTGGGCGGCGGGGACGCGGCCGGTGGAGAAGATCAAGCCGTTGCTGGAACCCCGCAGCGCGGTCGTGATGGGCGTCAGCAGCAAGGGCTCGAACCCGGGGCGTGTCATCCTGGAGAACCTCAAGAGGAGCGTGGGGGTGGTCCGGGAGAACCTGGCGGTCATTCATCCGCGCGAGAAGGAGATCGGCGGGGTGACGTGCTATCGGTCGTGCGCCGATTTGCCGGGGAAGGTCGATCTGGCCGTGGTGGCGATTCCGGCCGAGGGCGCCGTGGCGTCGATCACGGAGCTGGTGGAGTACGATCGTGCGGAATCGATCATCCTGATTCCCGGCGGTTTCGCCGAGACGGGGGACGCGAGTCTGGCGAAGGTGATCGAGGCGAAGCTGATCGAAGGGCATGAAGGTGAGGGCGGCGGGCCGGTGATGGTCGGCGGCAACTGCCTGGGAATCGTCAGCCGCGAACAGTACAACACGTTCTTCATCCCGCTGCACAAGCTCCCGTTCAATCCCGCCCGTGGCGGCAACCTGGCGATCGTCAGCCAGAGCGGCGCTTATCTGGTCACGTTCTCGAGCAACTACGACGGGATCATCCATCCACGTGCGAGCATCAGCTACGGGAACCAGATGGATCTGACGGTCGCGGATTTCCTGGCGCACTTCCTCGACGACGATTGCGTCGACGTGATTGCGTGTTATGTGGAGGGCTTCCGGGAGGGCGACGGCGCGCGGTTCCTCGAGAACATAGCCGAGGCGCGACGGCGCGGGAAGCGGGTCGTCGTATTCAAGGCGGGCAAGACGGCGCTGGGAGCGAAGGCCGCCGCGAGCCACACGGCGTCGCTGGCCGGCGATTACGCTGTCGCCAAGGCCTGCCTGGAAAGCGCCGGCGCCGATGTCGCGGAGACTCTCGACGAGTTCGAGGATTTGCTGAAGACCTTCACGCTGCTGGCGAAGAAGCCGGCGCGCGGTCGGAAGGTGGGCATTCTCAGCAACGCGGGGTTCGAGTGCAGCACGGTCATGGATGCGCTCGGCGACATGGAACTGGCGACGTTCGATGACGAGACGCGCGCGGCACTGGACGCTGCGTTACCGGCCATCGCGCACCGCGACAATCCGGTCGATACCACGCCGATGGCGGGAGACCAGGCATACGGAGATTCGACGCGGGCGATCATCGACTGTGCGGACGTCGACGCGGCCATTCTCTCGACCGTGCCGGTGACGGGCGCTCAGAACACGCTGGCCCGGGATCCGGAAGGGCGCCATACAGAGGACATCGAGGATGCGGGGTCGGTTTCCAGCCGCTGGCTCGAGATCCTGGCGACGTGCGACAAACCGGCGGTCGTGGTCGTGGATTCGGGAGCGCTGTACGACCCGCTCTGCCGGCAGATCCAGGCGGCGGGCGTGCCGGTGTTCCGCAAGATCGACCGCGCCGCACGGGCGCTGGCGGCGCATTGCCGCACTTCAGTTTGAAGTGATCGTGACGAAGCACGGGGGAGTCGGTGAAACCACTGGCTCCCCCGTCGCATTTGATCTAGCATCGGTTCGAGAATGTCGTCACCTTCAGCCCGGAGCAATCCCATGCGCAAGTTCTGGATCGTTTTCCTGATCATCGCCGTGGTGGTCGGCGGTGGACTCGGTCTGCTGTGGAAGGCCGCCACATCGCTCGACACGCCGGCCGCTTCCGAAGGCGGCGTGTTGCGGTGGCAAGCGGCCGGGAGTTTCGCCGAGGCCGGCGCGGACGGATTCATGGACCAGCTGAGGTACGGTACGGGACCGACGCTCACGCAACTCGTGTTCGGGCTGCAGCGCGCGGCCAAGGACGAGGACATCAAGGCGTTGATGCTGGATCTGCGCGGCGTGTACGTAAACTGGGCGCAGCTCGAGGAACTGCACGATGCGGTCGCAGAGTTTCGCGAGACAGGGAAGCCGGTCTGGGCGTACATCGAGACCGGCGGCAGCGCAGATTACGCGCTTGCCGCGGCCGCCGATCGGGTCGCGATGGCGCCCGAGGGCAACCTCCTGGTGCTGGGTGTGGCGGCGGAACTGGCGTTCTTCAGGGATACGCTCGAAAAGGTCGGTCTGGAGGCGGAGTTCCTGCACGTGGGGCAGTACAAGAGCGCGCCCGAGCAGATGACGCGCAACGAGCCCAGCGAGGCCAACCGCGAGATGACGACCTCGCTCGTCCAGGAGCGCTACGACCTTCTGGTCGATCTCATCGCCGAGGGACGCGACCGGCCCGCGGCCACGGTGCGCGACTGGATCGATGTCGGCATGTTCGACGGAGAGACGGCGCTGGAGGCAGGGCTCGTCGACACGCTGCTGGATGCGGATGACCTTCTTGACGGCCTGTTTCCGGAGGAGGACGTCGCCGAGTTGACCGACTACGCTGTCGGTGGACGTCGCGGCGGTGGACAGCACGAGATCGCGCTGATCGTGGCTTCCGGCACCATCTACCCCGGCGAATCGCGTCAGGACGGTTTCCAGGGACGCATCATGGGCAGCGACACCGTGATCGAGCAACTGGCCGACGCGCGCGAGGACGACGATGTCGAGGCGGTTCTCCTGCGGGTCCACAGTCCGGGCGGCAGCGCTCTGGCGAGCGACCTCATCTGGCGCGAGGTGGAACGGGTCCGCGAGTCGAAGCCGGTGATCGTCAGCATGGGTGGCTACGCGGCCAGCGGAGGCTATTACATCTCCTGCGGCGCGGATTCAATCTTCGCCGACTCCGGCACGCTCACCGGATCGATCGGCGTCTTCGCCGGCAAGATGGACTGGTCGGGGCTCTACGATAAGCTCGGTGTTCATCGCGAGTACATCACGCGCGGTGAAAACGCCCTGCTGTGGAGCAATGCCGGCGGAGTCACAGCGAACCAGCGCAAGCTCTTCCAGGGGCAGCTCGACCGTTTCTACGAGCGGTTCCTCGCCAAGGTCGGCGCCGGGCGCGACCTGTCCCGCGACCAGGTCCATGCCGTGGCGCAGGGACGGGTCTGGACCGGCCGTCAGGCCGTGGAACTCGGGCTGGTGGACGGCCTCGGAGGCCTCGAACGGGCGCTGCGGTCGGTGAAGGCCAGGCTCGGAATCGCGCCGGACGAGCGCGTGGTCGTGCGTACCTACGGCAAGAAGCTCACCTGGTTGGAGCGGACCATGCTCGACGCCCTCCGCTCCAGTGGCGGCGATGCGCTGACGCAGGCGGCGCCGCACCCGCTGGCTCAGTTGCCGGCGCCGCTGGCGGAAGCGGCCGCGGCCCTGGCGCGGGCCGGAATGGTGGATGTGGCGCCGCTGCTCGACGGGCGGCCGCTGGCGCTGACGTCGTGGCGTGAGGTCACGCGGTAGCGGGAGAGGTCCAAGCCCGCGGGCAGACGTTGAAGAAGCCGCACGGCGCGGCGCTCGTCCTCGGACGGAGCGTCGCGCAGCGGCGGTGCTGCGCCCCAAAGCAGGTGCCCGCGATCCGGGGAATGACCCCAGAGAAGCAAGGCGTGGCCGAGTTCGTGGGCGAGGCCGCGTACGGCGTAGGGCCGGGAGGCGGCCGATGCGTAGTTGTCTCCCGCGGCGATGCGCATCGCGAGCGGTCGGCCGAGGCTGTCCCGGCGCGTCATCCGGACCTCCAGAGGTGGATGGCGGGTGCTCCCCGCGTAATGAGCGAGACGGATGCCCCAGGTGGCCTCGCAGTTCCAGACGAAGTGCGGCGATGCCTCGCCGGCATTCCATTTCTCGACCGCCTCGCGCAGGCAGGCCGCCAGATCCACGTCGCCGCTGACCGCGTCGGGTGCGCTCACGGGGACCGGAGTGGTGGGCCAGTGGGTGACCTTGGCCTCGAAGCGCGGCGTGATCAGCGCACACAGCATCGACACCAGATCCGGCCATGCATCGGAGATCAGCGCCATCCGGGGCAGCGGTGGCGTTGTCGCCAGGTCGCCGGGTGCGTCCAGCGTGATCGCGAGCCAAGCCGTGTCGCACGGCGTCAACTCGAGCGTCGTGTCGCCGGGGTCTCCGGACAGCTGCCAGCAGTAGACGTTGCCGGTCAGTGTCAGCGAGCAGCAGCCGCAGCGACCGTCGGTCTGGCGCCATTGCCAGTCCCAAGTGCCGTCGTTCAGCGCAAGGCTCCGCTTCAGTTCCGGCGGCCAGATGCCGACATTTTCCTGGACACGTGATTCCGGTTGGTCGGGATGGCTGCACCCCCCAGCGAGGGGTGCCAGCGCCACGACTGTCAGGATCGCCAACCGGCAACACCGGTGCATGGCTCGACCTGCCTGCGGGAGGGGGCCGTGCATCGCGTTGCAGGGGTCGTGCCGGGCGGGAAAACCGATGGACCACGCCCGGGACGCGGGATATGGTGAACGAAACCCGCCTCGGGTGTCGTCGACAGAGGCCGGTCGGTGACCGGGTGTCGACCGAGGTTGCCACTTGGTCCGGCGACCACTAGTCTATTGCGCTCGCGAAACTTCACCGGTCCCAGCGGGAGGATGACGGACTCCATGGATCCTTTCCTCGACGAGGAGAGCGGCGGCAAGACCGGATTCGATCCGCTGTCTCTGCTTCGCATGTTCTGGCGTCGCAAATTGCTGTTCCTGGTGCCGTTCGTGCTCTGCCTGGCGATGGCGGGCGTCGCCATCAAGACCATGACCCCGATCTTCGAGTCGACCGGTCAGATTCGCGTGGTGCACGAACTCACGACGAGTCGGTTGATCGAGGACGATTCCCGGCAGTTCCGCCGTGTCCGCGACATCGATCGCGAGACCATGGCGAATGTCTGGACCATCCTGACGGCGCCGAAGTTTCTCGAAGCGGTCGTGCTCCAGACACAACTCTACACCGGTACGCCGCGCCTGGCGTCTGGCGGCGAGGATGTCCTGCCGGAGGCGCTCACCGCCGACGAGATGGCGATGGTTCGGACACAGGCGGCCCGCCTGGCGCGACAGATCCGCGTCCGGCAGGACGGCCACCATATCTTTCAGCTCGGCGTCCGCGACACCGATCCGCGCCACGCGTTCGTGCTTGCACGGGTGATCCTGGACCGGTTCCTGGAAGAGGAACGCGCCAGCCGCATCGCGCCTCGGACGACGACGCGGGACTTCCTCACGCGCCAGCGCGAGACCTACGCGGAGTCGCTGAAGGTGATGGAGGACTCGCTGGCGGTGTTCCAGCGGGGGGTTCTGAGCGAATCGCTGGCGGGCAATCCCGTCAACGCGGCCAACATCAACCATGCCGAATCCGGACTTCTCCGCCTGCAGGACCAGTACTACAACGCCGACGTCAACGAGATGGCGCGCCTCGAACAGCAGGCGACCCGGGTCGCCGGCACCTTGCCCGACATCCGCCCGATCATGCGTAATCCCGATGTCGGACAGGCGATGCAGGAATTGCGCGACCTCGAGTTCTCGCGGTTGCTGGCGGTCACCGACGGGACCGCAGGCAATGCCATGGGGCAGACCCGGTTGCGCCTGAACGACCTCGTCGACGGCCAGGTCCAGCGCGACTATCCGCAGCTCGGACTCATGGACCGCAGCCGGATGACGCAGTACATCTTCTTCATGGTCTCCCGCGAGGGCAAGAAGCGGGCTCTCGATCTGCTCTCGTCGTACATCCGTTCGTACAAGGACTTCACCACGCGCCAGCCGGTGCTGGCGGCGCGGTTGGAGGAATTCCAGGAGGAGGTGGCCGGCCGGCGCGATATGCTCGAGTCGATCGAGCGCGAGATCGCGCAGCAGACCATCAACCTCGAGGCCAGCATGTCGGAGATCGGCTACCGGATCGAGGTCCGCCGCGATCCGACGTCGCCGCGGATTCCGGTCGAGCCCGACAAGCTCAAGCTCGGTTTCATGGCGTTCGTGCTGTCGCTCGCGATCGGAGTGGGCCTGGTCGTCCTGTCGATCCTGCTGGACCGGACCTTCACCTCGGTCCAAGAGATCGAGTCGACGCTGGGCCTGAAGGTGATCGGGACGTTGCCGGTGATCCAGGACGAGCATTTCCAGCAACGGCGCCGGCTGCGGCTGATGCGCTGGAGCATCCTGGTGGTGGTCATCCTGCTGGTCGCGGCGCTGTTCCTGCTCTACATCTATCCTCGGCTGAGTTGACGGAGGAACGCATCCATGCTCCGGAAGACGAAACGCGAGGGCGGCCTTTTCGACATCGAGTCGCCGATGGCCATCGAACTGCGGCGGATCATGATCCGTCTAGGCAGGCAACTCGACCTCGAACGCAAGCACTGCATCATGGTCACCAGTGCCGAACGCGGCGAGGGCAAGAGCCTCTTTTCGCTGCATTTCTCGCTGGTGCTGGCCTACCACCTGCAAAAGGAGATCCTGTTGCTGGACGGCGACGTGCGCCGTCCGGTGCAGCACACGGTCTTCCGGAATCCGTTGTCACCGGGTTTCGCCGAGGTGCTCCGGGGCGACGACGACGTCGCCGACGTCATCCGGGAAACCAAGGTGAAGAACCTGCACTTCATGCCGGCGGGGTTGGCCGGGTCGAACCCGAGTCGCCTGTTCAGCGGGCCGCGCCTGCGCGAGGTCGTGGGCGGACTTCATCGGCGGTTCGACATCATCGTCATCGACTCGCCGCCGGTGGTCCCGGTTTCGGATCCGCTGCACTACGTGGAAGCGGTGGACGGCGTGCTCTATCTCGTGATGGCGGGGCAGACCACCCGTGACGTTTCCCAGCGAGGGGTCGAGATCCTGCGCTCGAGCGGAGCGAACATCCTCGGCGTGGTGGCCAACAACCTGGCCGAGGTGCTGCCGTACTATTACACTGCACCGGCCACCCTCTCAGGTTCCCCCGGATCAGGGGGAAGCGGACGGCCG
>CAZJMO010000128.1:0-2583 GCA_964547085.1 uncultured Fibrobacteraceae bacterium
ACCTACCCGCTGCCCGAGGCCCAGCTCGACCGCTTCATGTTCAACGTCCTGATCGACTATCCCGACCTCGAGGACGAGGTGCGCATCGTCGAATCCACCACCGGCCTGAACAGCGGCGATCCCGGCATGGTCCTGCAGCGCGACGACGTTCTCGCGTTCCAGGACCTGGTGCGCGAGGTGCAGCCGCAGGAGCAGGTCACGCGTCACGCCGTCCAGCTGGCGCGCGCCACGCGGGTGGGGACCGCCGAGTCCGCCGCTGCCGCGAGCGAGTTCCTGGCCTGGGGCGCCGGTCCGCGCGCGGCCCAGGACATGATCCGCGGCGCCAAGACCCGCGCGCTCCTGGACGGCCGCGAGACCCCATCGCTGGACGACGTGCGCCGACTGGCCCATCCGGTGCTGCGGCACCGGTTGGTCACCAATTTCCACGCCGAGGCCGAGAACGTGGCCAAGGATGTGATCATCGACCGCATCCTCGACGAGGTCGGCGCGTGACCGCCACGGTCGATCTGATCACTCCCGAACTGGCCAGCCAGCTCGATCGCCTCGACCTGCTCGCGCGCCACCTGGTGGAGGGTTTCCTCACCGGTCTGCACCGCAGTCCGTACCACGGATTCTCGGCGGAATTCGCGGAATACCGTCGCTACCAGGCCGGGGAATCCACGGCCGACATCGACTGGCGGGTGCTGGCCCGCACCGACCGCGCGTACCAGAAGGTCTTCGCGGAGGAGACCAACCTGCGCGGCACCCTGCTCATGGACTGCTCGGCCAGCATGCGGTTCACCGGCGACGCCAAGACACGACCCAGCAAGCTCGCCTACGGACGCGTGCTCGCCGCGTGCCTGGCCTATCTGCTCCTGCGCCAGAACGACGCCGTGGGCCTGGTCGCGTTCGACGAACAGCCGCTGGTGCGGGTTCCGGCGCGGTCGGTGCGGCGCCAGCTCTTCCAGGTGCTCAAAGGGCTCTGCGACGCACCGCAGGGCACCGGCACGCGCCTGGGGCCGGTGCTCCACGACGTGGCCGAGCGCATCCCGCGTCGCGGTCTGGTGATCCTGATCTCGGACCTCCTGGACGATGCCGACGCGGTCCTGAACGGTCTCAAGCATTTCCGGCACCGCGGACACGAGGTTCTCGTCTTCCATGTCCTGGACCCGCGCGAGGTCGACCTCGACTACGCGGGCGAGGTCGAGTTCACCGCCATGGAGGAGCCCGGACGACGGCTGCGCACCGAGCCGGCGCACGTCCGGGCCGGCTACCGACAGCGGCTCGAGGCGTGGCGACGGGAACTCCGCCGTGAGTGCCGCCGGCACCTGATCGATCTGGTGGAGACGCCGACGGACCAGCCCGTGGGGCAGGCGCTCGGAGCGTACCTCACCAAGCGCGGGCGGCTCCGCTGATGCCCTTGACCTTCCTCAATCCCGCGCTCCTGCTCGGCCTGGTCGGCGCTTCCGTCCCGGTGATCATCCACTTCCTGAGCCGGCGACGAACCCGCCGGGTGCCGTTCAGCGACCTGCGATTCCTCCAGGAGGAAGAGGCGCAGCAGGCTCGCCGCCGCGGGGTCCAGCGCTGGCTGCTGCTCCTGCTGCGCGTGCTCATCGTCTGCTGCCTTGCTCTGGCTGCCGCGCGTCCGCATTGGGGCGGTCTGCCCGGCGGTGGCGGCCGGACGGTGCTCTTCGTGCTCGACGCCAGCGCCAGTATGCAGGCGCAGCAGGACGACGGCCGCACGCGCTTCCAGGCCGCGGTCGAGCTGGCCGGCGGCATGCTGACGACCCTTCCCGACGGCTCCTCGGTCCAGGCGGTGATCGCCGACGCGGCGCCGCGGCCACTCTTCGCCGCGTGGCTGCCGGTGGGCGTCGCGGCCCGGTCGGCCCTCGGAACGGCCTCCGTCAGCGACGGGCCTTGCGATCTTGCCGCGGCGCTCCGGACGGCGGCGCGGCTGGTGCGCGAAGCGCCCGAGCGTCCGGTGGAGATCGTCCTGCTGTCCGACCTCCAGGCGACCGACCAGCCCGAACTCGACGCGGCCTCCGTGGTGCTCGACGCCGCCGGCGGGCGCCTGCTCGTCCGCCGTCTCGGGGACGGTGTCCCGGGCGGCGGCGTGCTCGATATCACCTTGCCGGGACGGGCGCTGCGGTCCGGCGAAGCGGTGGCCGTGACGGCGCTGGTCCGGCCCGAGCGCGCCGAACAATCGTTCTGGCTCGAGCTCGACGGCCGCCGCGTGGCCGAGACGCTGGCGCCCGACGCGCCCGTCGGTGATGTCGTGACCGTGGTGTTTCCGCTCGCGGCGCCGGGACCCGGGCTGCACCGGGGCCGCGTCGGCAAGGATCCCGACCGTCTGCCGCCCGACGACGCCCGGCCGTTCGTCCTGACGGTGCCCGAGCGTCTGGAGGTCCTGCTCGCGCACGACGACGACCGCGACGCGCTCGGACGCGGCGGTTGGCGCTATCTCGCGCGCGCCCTGGATCCCGCCGCCGACGGCCAGGGACTGTTCCGGGTCCGCCCGGTGCTCGCCGACAGCCTGCGCGGCGGCGATCTGGCCGGTGTCGATCTGCTGATCCTGGTCGATCCCGAGGCGCCCGGGCGCCGGCT
>CAZJMO010000128.1:2593-8961 GCA_964547085.1 uncultured Fibrobacteraceae bacterium
GACGCGGATCGACGCGGTCCGCGAGGGTGTGTTGCCGCTGCTCGGCCTGCCGCGCCAAGCCGTCTGGACCGTGCGCGCAGACGATCAGGCCGAACGGGCGCAGGTCGTCGATCCGGGCCACCCGATTCTCGCCGATCTGGGGCCGGGCGCTCTCGATGCGCTGGCCGGCGCCCGGTGGTACCGCTATATGGCCGTGGCCGAGGGCGAGGCCCGTGTCGTGCTGGCGGCGGACTCCGGCGCGCCGCTGCTGCTCGAGGGGGAACGCGGCGCCGGACGCTGGGCGCTGGTCCCGTTCCACCTGCGGCGCGAGGCCACCGACGCCATGCTCAATCCCGTGTTCCTGCCCCTGATGCAGCGGTTGGCGGCAAGGCTGGCCCGGGGCGACGCGGCGGCCTCGTCGGTGCCGGTGGGTCGGATTCCGAGCCTGCGTCTGCGGCGGGGTGATGCGGCGGCGGGTGCGACGGTGCTGACGCCGCCGACGGGCGTCGAGAGTCCGGCGGGCCTGACGTGGCAGGGCTGGACGCCCGTGCTGACAGGGCCGCGGACCGAACGCGCCGGTCTGTACGTGTTCCGCGCGGGCGACGACACCTTGGGCGTGGTGGCCGCGGCGGTTCCGTCCGGGGAATCGGAGCCGCGGGTCCTGACGCCGGACGAACTGGCGGACCGCCTGCGGGCCGCCGGACTGGCGCAGGTGCTGGATCTCGGCGACTCCGACGCCGGTGGACTGGCGCGCGCGCTTGCCGGACGCGACCTTACCCGCTGGTTGCTGGGTCTGGCGCTGATCGGCCTCGCGCTGGAGGTCTGGCTGGGGCGTTCCGTGCGGTGACACGGGTCACGCCTTGAAATAAAGATTTCTGCGGTTAAATTGGGCCGAAACCAGATAAGTCAAGTTTTCGGCGCTGCGGCGTCCGGAAGGCGGTCACACCATGTGGAATTACTCCGAAAAGGTCATGGACCACTTCATGAACCCACGCAACGTGGGGGCGGTGGAGAACCCCGACGGAGTCGGTGAGGTCGGTTCCATGGCGTGCGGCGACGCCCTGCGCCTGAGTTTCCGGCTCGACGAGGACGGTCGCATCGCCGAGGCCAAGTTCCAGACCTTCGGCTGCGGCAGCGCGATCGCGTCCAGTTCGATCCTCACCGAGATGATCATCGGCAAGACGCTCGAGGAGGCCGCGAAGGTCACCAACGAGGATATCGCCGCGGAGCTCGACGGGCTGCCGCGCGAGAAGATGCACTGCTCGAGGCCGCGATGATCGACCACTACAAGCGCCTCGGCCGCGGCGTGCCCTGCCACATGCTCAGCCAGGGCGTGATGATCTGTCACTGCTACTCGGTGACCAAGGAGGCGATCCGCGACGCGGTGATGGAGCACAACCTGCAGACCGTCGAGGACGTCACCAACTTCACCAAGGCCGGCGGCGGCTGCGGCGATTGTCACCTCGACATCGAGCACATCATCGAGGAATGCCGGCAGCAACGCGGTAAGGATGCGCCGACGCACCTGATCCAGCTCGGCGAGATCCGACGCACCGAGAGCGAGGAGGATCGAGAACTGGTCAAGAAGATCCACGATCTCCTCGAGAACGACATCGCCGTGGCGCTGCGCAACGACGGCGGCGACATCGAACTGGTGCGCTACAAAGACGGCAAGGTGTTCGTGCGGTTGCTCGGCCACTGCGCCGCGTGCCGCGCCGCGGACGTGACCCTGCGGGATTACGTCCAGAAGGAACTGCGCCGTTTCGTGCGGGACGACCTGCAGGTGATCGAGGTGACGGCATGACGGGCAACAACGGCGGATTCGATCTCCTGGGCGGTCTGGGACCGAGGCCCGAGGGGGGCGTCTATCTCGACAACAACGCGACGACGCGCGTGGCGCCCGAGGTCATCGAGGCGATGATGCCGTATCTCGTCGAGCACTACGGCAACCCTTCGAGCATGCATCGCTTCGGCGCCGAGGCGGGCCACGGGCTCACCGCGGCGCGCGATCAGGTCGGGGCCATGCTGGGCGTGCGCGCGGCCAACGAGGTGATCTTCACCGCGGGCGGCAGCGAGAGCGACAACCTGGCGATCATGGGCACGCTGCGCTCCTATCCCGACAAGAAGCACGTCGTGACGTCGGCGGTGGAGCATCCGGCGGTGCTCGGGCTGTGCAAGGATCTGGAGCGGCGGCACGGCTACGAGGTCGATTTCATCGGCGTCGACGGCGAGGGCCGCCTGGATATGGACGAACTGCGCGATAAGGTGCGCGAAGACACCGCCGTGGTCTCCATCATGATGGCCAACAACGAGACCGGCGTGATCTTCGACACCGCGGCGATCGGCGAGATCGTCAAGGCGAAGGGGTCGGTCTTCCACGTGGATGCGGTGCAGGCGGCGGGCAAGCTGTCGCTGGATACGCAGAAGCTCGATTGCGTGGACATGCTCTCGCTCAGCGGCCACAAGCTCCACGCGCCCAAGGGTGTGGGGGCGCTGTTCGTGCGCAGGGGGACGCGTCTGCGGCCGCTGATCGTGGGCGGCCACCAGGAGCGTGGACGTCGAGCCGGAACCGAGAACGTGGCGTCGTGCGTGGCGCTCGGGGCGGCCTGCGAACTGGCTGCGCAGGGTCGCGACGAAGAGAACACGCGGCTGAGCGTGCTCCGGGATCGCCTGGAGGCGAAGGTGCTGCCGGCGGTTCCGGATTGCCGTCGCAACGGCGCGGTGGACCCGCGACTGCCGAACACGTCGAACATCAGCTTCGATTTCATCGAGGGCGAGGGCATCCTGTTGCTGCTCGACCGCGCCGGCATCGCGGCGTCGTCGGGTTCGGCCTGCACCAGCGGTTCGCTCGAGCCGTCGCACGTGCTCAAGGCCATGGGCATCCCGTTCGTGTCGGCGCACGGCTCGATCCGCTTCTCGCTGTCGCGGTACAACACCGAGGCGGAGATCGATTACGTGGCGCAGGTGGTGCCGCGGATCGTGGAACGGTTGCGGGAGATCACACCGTTCAACCGGCAGCAGGCGACGTTCTAGGTTCGCGGTCGGCGCCGGCGTTCGGTTCAGCCGATGCGGGCTTCGAGGAAGATCTCGTTGCGGTGATAGTCGAGGTACTGGCGTTGCTGTCGGGAAAAGCCGCCCACCTCGGTCGCCTCGTCGGGGTCGAATCCCATCCGCAGGATCGATTCGCGGTCGATCGAGGAGGAGTAGAGCAGACGCCCCTTGTCGGAGAAGCTGATGAACCCGCGGTCGAAGAGATGATCGACGTTCGGGGTCAGCATCAGGCCGTTTTCGGGGTCGAGCCGCTCGTCGTTCTTCGCATGCCGCCAGGGCTTGATGTGACTGGCGATCAGATGCTCCGGATTGGAGACGTGCGTGACCCGACAGCGACGTTCGTGCCCGTATACGCCCGCGCGGAACCGGCCCTGGCCGACTCGGGCGTAGACGAGTTGCTCGCGCTCCGTTTCCGGAAGATCGGCAGTCGACTGGATTGCTTTCAGGAGGTGCTGCTCCCAGATCTCCTGGACGGGGTTCTCGTGGCGTGCGAGGTCGTGGGCCGCGCCGGCCGGCCGGTCGAGCATCTGCTGCAACTCGGGACCGATCAGGAGCGCCAGCTGGAACATGAGCGTCCTGGGGATCTCCGTCAGGTAGAGATTCTGCATCCCGTGGCCGTTGGCGCGTAGCGGGGCGTATTTCGCCGGCATCAACGGTGCGAGTGCGACCATGTGTTCGGCGGGCAGGATCTGGCGATCGAGGCGGCGGAACGCGACGTCGACCCGCCAACCGATGTGCTGCCAGTACGCACCGGTGTTGCCGAACTCGCTCGGCTTGAAGGATTCATAGCAGTGCGACTCGATCAGTCCGACGGCGACCAGGTGTTTCTTGCGGTACGACAGAACCAGGTCGCCGGGAGCGACGATCTTCATGGTTTCATAGTACGGGTTCCGGGCGTGGTTCCTCTTGGTCTTGGGCGACCACAGGTAACCGCCGAGGAACTCGTGCTCGAACGTCTGGTTCTGATTGACCCACCAGAAGCGCAATGTGCCGGCCTCCCGAACCGAGAATCACTGTCGGACATCTTACACCCGGGAATGAGCATCGGACAATGGCCTTGATTTCCTGAAATCATTCACTCTTATCCGGGAACAAACACTTGCCCCAGCGTTCAAATGACCCAACATTGAGCCTCGCGCAGCCCGCGACCCACGATTGTCGAAGGGACGGACGATGACCCGGCACTGGCTCTGGCTCCTGGCCCTGGCGGCCCTGTTCACCCTACCGGCCTGTTCGGACGACGAGGACAACCCGCCCTCGGCCGAGATCGTCTACCCCGAATCCGGCCGCCACTTCTCGGCGAGTCCGGATTCCGTGGTCGTCGCCGCGGATGACGACAACGGCGTCTCCTCGGTGGAGATCCGGCTCGACGGCGAGGTCGTTTCCACGGTCCGGACCGAGCCGTACAGCACGCGTCTGCCGCTGGGGCTCTATGCCGACGGCCAGGTGCACGTCCTCGACGCCACGGCGAAGGACTCGCGCGGTGCGACTGCGGACGCCGATCCGGTGACCGTCACGATCGACCCGGCCCTGCAGACCATTCCGCAGATCGTGGAGCTCGAGGCCGACGCGGATGACCTGGCGCATCTTCGCCTCACCTGGCTGGCCTGGCCCGACGCCGTGACGCGTTACGAGTGGGAGATCGCGCGCGACGACGCCTTCGAGAATGTCGCCGCCGCCGGCAATGCGACCGAAGTCACGGTGCCGACCGCCGTGGCGGCCGTCGGGCTGGCCTATGCGCGCGTGCGGGTCGTGGCCCCGGGCGAGACGACAGCGTGGAGCCGGACGGCGCGGTTCAGCAGCATCACCGGCTGGCGCCGTCATTACGTTCTGCCGGGCGCGCAACTCGGCACGGCCGTGCTCACCGCCGCGGACGGAACCCTGCGCGTGCTCAGCCACGCCGTGGCGCGGCATCGCGTGTCGCCGGCCGCGGTGGAACTGCTCGAGCTGGACGCGGAACTCGACCTGGTCGCGAGCCACGAACTCCTTCCCGAAACCTACACGCCGACGTCCCACCTCCTGACCGACGACGGCCGCCTGCTGCTGGCCGGATCGCAGGACGGCGGCACGGCGTTCGTCGCGGCGGCCGACCTGGCCGGCAACCTGCTCTGGTCCGGCTCGGTCGGTTTCATGGGCACCGCCGTCCTGGTCCTGGACACCGATGGGGATCCGCTCATCGTCGGTGACGACCTCCGCGAGTTGCAGCCCGGCGGCGTCATGGCGACCGTGGGTGTCGACGGCGCCGTCGTCGAGACGGGAACCTTCGCGCTGGACGCGGGCCGTTCCGTTCTCCTGGCCTGGCCGGACGGCGACGGCGGTTATGTGCTCGCCGGGCAGATGCCCGCGACCGAAGACGGCATTCCCGGCGGCGTGTGGGCGCTCGGACTGGCGGCCGACCACGCGGAACGGTGGCGCGTGCGTCTGGGCACGGCCGACCGCTGGCGGCTCTTCGGCGGCGCTGCGGACGGGAACGGTCGGTTCGTGCTGACCGGCATGGCGTTCAGGGACACCGACAAGAACCGCTACGGTTTCATCGCCGGCCTGGACGTGGACGGACATCTGCGCTGGCAGCTGGCCGACAACGATTGGCACTACGTCGCGGGCGTCGCCGCGGACACCGGCGGTCGATGGACCATGACCGGCGTGCTCGAACGAGACGAAGAGAGCGATTACGACCTCGCGCTGCGCAACGTGACCGAGGCCGGCGAGGACCGCTGGGAGGTTCGCCTCGCGTCCGGTCCCGAGTCGCAGGGCTGGACCCTGGCGCCGCATCCCGACGGGGGCTGGTGGGTTGCCGGAACCCGCCGCGAGGAAGGGCAGGACCACGATGTGGACCTGCTGAGGGTGGACGACAGGGGAGCGCTCGACTGACGTGACCGACGCCGATACGCATCTGCTGAATGTTCTGGCGAACCAGCGCGGTGAGGATTTTCTCGCCGCGCTGGCTGCGCGTCTGGACGCGTCGCTGCGAGAGGCGACGGCGGATTGCCCGCCTGTCCTGTCGGGGCTGAAGGCAAGCGCCCCGGCGGTGCTCGTGGCGGCCTGGTTCCGCCGGCACGGCCGCACCGCGCTCTGCGTCGTTCCCACGCGGGAGGGCGCGCTCCAGCTGGCGGACGACCTCGAAGCCTGGCTCGGTCGGGACCGGGTGGCCTACCTGCCGCAGCAGGAGATCCTGGTCTACGACCGCAAGTCGCCCGACCCGGCGCTCGTGGGCGACATGCTCGTGGGCGTGGACCGGCTGCGCGGCGAGGAGCCGGTGCTGGCGGTGACGAGTCTCTACGCGGTCCGTCAGCGGATCATGGCGCCGCAGATGCTGACCGGCGCGGTTCTGCGCCTGG
>CAZJMO010000129.1:0-8958 GCA_964547085.1 uncultured Fibrobacteraceae bacterium
CATGGACCGCATGCACCAGCTCCGCGTCGGCGACGGTCCCGACGAGGTCGCTCCCGCGAGCCGCCTGTTCTTCCTGCGCACCGATGTCGCCCTGAGTTGGCGGTGGCACGCCCCGTCGTCACTGTCGGTTGACGGCTTACACCTGCCCTTGCGCGGCGTCTGCAGCCTGCGCATCGCCGACCCCGCAGCCTTCTACAGCGACATCCTGCAAGGTCTGGAATCCCTCGCGCCCGAGACGCTGACCGAAACCCTCGACACGCTCGTGCGCCACCGGCTCGAATCCCACCTGCAGGATCTGAACACCGTGCAGGCCCAGATCCTGCTCTCCGAACTCGGCGCCGCCGACCTGGACGACGACCTCGCCGAACTCGGTCTGACCTGCGAGTACCTGGCGGCCTTCACGCCGACCGCGATCGATCAGACCGTTCCGGCGTCCGAACCCCAGCTCGTCCCGGCCGGCTCCTACGACGACATCCTCTGATCAGTCGCTCGGCCGCCGCTGGACATCTTGCGTCATTACATGTAAGTACAACGGAGATCGGCCGTCACCCGACGGCGCGCACCGACCCGAGATCAAGGGGAACCCCATGGCTCGCACCCTGGCGGCGGCTTGCCTCGCCCTGACCGTCCTCCTGTTCGCCCTGCCCGCGATCGCCCAGCAACCGGACCCCGTGCTGGCCGACATCGTCATCGAGGGCAACACCAAGACCGACCTCGCCGTCGTCCGGCGCGTCATCGGCCTGGAGATCGGCGACCCGTTCCCCATGGAGGCCTTCGACGGCGTCTGGGACCGCCTCGAGGACTGCGGCTACTTCGCCTTCGTCGACATCGACACCGAGGAGGACGACGCCGGCCGCGTCACGCTGCTCGTCACGCTCGAGGAGGAGCAGACCACCCGCTTCACGCCCTACGTCCGCTACAGCCGGCGCCACAAGTACCTGCTCGGCGCAGCGGTCAAGGACGTCAACCTGGGTGGACGCGGCGAGACGCTCGAACTCCGCGCCATCGCCTACCGCATCCAGCAGGGCGAGCTCCGCTGGACCAAGCCGTGGCTTTTCGGAGCCGACCGCCTGAGCCTGATCCTCGACGCCGGCTGGGAACAGGGCGACTTCGTCTGGCGCCCGTTCGACTACACCAGTTGGCACACCCATGTGGGCCTGCGACAGGACCTGACACGGGCGCTGTACCTCCAGGCCACCGGCGGCTACGAGAGCTTCGAACAGAAGGACGACTACGACTGGACCGTGGGCGGCGCCACCGTCTCCACCGCCGCCGAAACGCGCGACACCTGGCTGGTCCGCGGCCTGATCGGCCTGGACACCCGCGACAACCCGTTCTATCCCACCCGCGGCGTCTTCAACACCTTCGCGTTCTCGTACCGCTCCGGTGCCGACGTCGACGGCCAGCAGGACTACGAAGCCGACCTGCGCGGATTCGTCCCCTTGCCCCGCAAGGCCATCCTCGCCCTGCACGCCTTCGGGCACATGGTCGACGACGCCGAAACCGACGAGTACGTCCTGCGCTGGGGCGGCCCCGAGACCGTGCGCGGGGCGCCGTACGCCGGTCGCGAGGGCGACACCAGCTACATCCTGTCGGCCGAGATTCGCTGGCCGCTGTTCATGATGCCCGTCGCCGTCACGGGCGAGACCGTCGGTCTGGGCCTGCACGCGTTCTGCGATGTCGGCGACGCCTACTTCGAGGATCGGGAAGAATCCCGCGCCATGGTCAGCTTCGGCGCCGGAACGCACATCAGCCTGCTGAGCTGGCAACTCCGCTTCGAGGCCGCCAAGGAACGCGACAACGACTGGACGTTCGAGTTCATGGACGTGTTCAACTTCTGATGGCGCCGTTCCTGTACGACGACGAGGGTCCGTGGCCCCTGGGATATTTCCCGCACCTGGCGACCGTCGAGGGCGTGGTCCACGCCGTGACCACCCGCGACGGGCCGGAATTCTCCACCGAAGCGACGTCCACGCAGACTGCGGCCGCATCCGCCGAGGTGGCCGCGCATCTGGGACTGGCCGGCGCCGCGCACGTGCGCCAGGTCCACGGCGGCACGGTCCTGCGGGTTCGCACACCGGGACTCGTGGGAGAGGCCGACGCCCTGGTCACCGACACGCCGGGACTCGCCGTGGTCGGACGCAGCGCCGACTGCCCGGTGATCCTGGCCGCGGGCCGTCGCCAGGACGGTACCGCGGCCGTGGGATTCGCCCACGCCTCCTGGCGCGCCACGGTGCGGAGCATCACCGCCTCCATGGTCGCCAAGCTCCGCGACGAACTGGGTGTCCAGCCGGAAACCATCCGCGCCGGCATCGCCCCGTCCGCCGGCCCGTGCTGCTACGAGGTCGGGGACGAGGTGCACGCCGAAGCGCTGGATCGACTGGGACCGGACGCCGACCGCTTCTTCCACCGCGCCGGCGAACGCCGCCACTTCGACCTCTGGGCGGCCAACACGGCGCAGCTCCGCGACGCCGGCGTACCGGCGGCGCAGATCTTCGGCAGCGGCCTGTGCACCATCTGCCGAGGCGAGCGGTTCTGGAGCTGGCGGGCGCAGGGCGAACGGGCCGGACGATTCGCGGGCGTGATCGGTGTGGCAAGCCGTTGACAACGCGGTGTCATCTCCTTTAGGCTCCCGTCGAATCCGGCTCCTTCCGATCGTATCTATGATATCCATACCTGATCATTCGAGGAGATCACTATGCGCTCGATGCCGTGCGTCGTCCTGCTGGGGACGATCCTGATCCTCGCCGGCTGTGCTGGCCTCTCGCCGAGCGATCCGCCGCACCCGCCGCTCTTTGACGACATCGAGGAGTACCGGCTGGACAACGGCATGCTCTTCCTGCTCCTGCCGCGGCACGACATCCCCATGGTGTCGGGACGCATCCTCGTCCGCGTCGGCAACGTCGACAATCCCGAGGGTTCGACCGGGCTTGCCCACATGTTCGAGCACATGGCGTTCAAAGGCACCGACGCGATCGGCGTCACCGACGCCGCGGCCGAGCGCGCGGTCCTCGATACGATCGCCGTCTGCGGCGAGACGCTGGCCGCTGAGTTGCGCCGTGCGGACGGGGATTCCGCGGCCATCGACTCCCTGCGCGCCGAACTGAAGGCGCTCGAATCCCGCGCCGGTCAATACGTCGAGCCGACGGCCTGGCCGCGCATCTACGAGAAATACGTCTCCGAGTTCAACGCCTACACAAGCCAGGATGTCACGGTCTACCAGTGCGACCTGCCGGCCAACCACCTCGAGGTCTGGATGCTCATGGAGAGCGAACGCCTGCAGCATCCGGTGTTCCGCGAGTTCTACACCGAGCTCGACGTCGTCCAGGAGGAACGCCGCCAACGGACCGAGGACGACCCCGAGGGCGGCGCCTACGAGCTGCTGAAATCGCTCGCGTTCGAGAAGCACCCGTACCGCTACCCCACCATCGGCGCGATGGCCGACATCCGGACGCTCACGCCGACGCAGATCCGCGAGTTCCACGCAACGTACTACACGCCGGCCAACATGATCGGCGCGCTCGTGGGCGACTTCGACCCCGCCGAGGCCCGGCGCCTGCTCGACGCGTACTTCGGCGACATCCCGGCCGGCCCGCGCCCCGAAGGCCCGCAGGTGGTCGAGCCCGAACCTGCGGCCCAGCGGCGCGGCATCCATCGGCAAGGCCAGGAACGGCGACTGTCGATCGCGTTCCCGGGCGTGGCCAGGAACGACGCGCGCCACCCCGCTGCCGACCTGCTGGCCAGCGTCCTGGTGCGCGGCAAGACCAGCCGCCTGCGGCGCAGTCTCGACTTCGACGCCGGAATCGCCCGAGGCGTCTCGTCCTGGTCCAACGGTGGATTCGACCGGTATCGCGGCCTGTTCCAGATCAACGTCGACCTCATGCCCGACCGCACCAACGAGGAGGCCGAGAACCGGGTCTGGTTCGAACTGGCCCGCCTCGTCACCGAGCCCGTCACCGTCGACCGCCTCGACGAGATCCGCCGCTCGTACCGGCGGGTTTTCTACTTCGGCCTGCAGAAGAACGACGACCTCGCCGAACTCCTCATCGAGTGGCAGGCCTTCTCCGGCGACTGGCGCAACGCGTACCGCTCCGTCGCGGCCTACGACGCGGTCACCCCCGCGGACATCACCGATCTCGCCCGCGAACTCCTTCGCCCGGAGCTCGCCACGGTCGTCTACCTCGAACCCGACGGAGGTGAGTCATGAACCGCCGCATAGCCGCTCTGACCACGGTCGCGCTGGTCGTCGTGGTCGGTTCGTCGCTCGCCGCCGACGCCACGCCGCGGCATCCGGAAGAGCTCACGCTGGAACCGCTGGAACTGGTTGTCCCGACGCCCGTCGACACCACGCTCGCCGGCGGCATCCGCCTCCTGCTGTTCGAGGACCACGCCGTCCCGGTCGTCACGGTCACCGCGCACGTCTCCATGGGCGCGCGTTATCTTCCGCCCGCGGACCGTCCGGCGTACCGGATGCTCTCGCGCTTGTGGGACGACGGCGGCGCGGGTCCGTATGCGCCCGAAGAATTCGACGGACAGGTCGCCGCGCTCGGCATGACCCTGGGCGCCAGCGCCCGCGCGCGCGAGGCTTCGGTCACCGCCCACATGGCGCGGGACGACCTCGACGTCGGAGTCGCCCTCTGGCGCGACCTCCTTCTGGAGCCGCGCTGGGATGCCGATCGCCTGGCCCGCGCCCAGGCGCAGCAGATCAAGGACATCCAGGGCATCAACGACAATCCCAACCGCCTGGCGAACACCTGGTTCCAGCGCCTGCTGGCCGGCCCGGACACGCCCGGCGGCCATGTGTTCACCCGTGCAGAGATCGAGTCGGTAACGCGCGACGACGTCCGCCCCGACCGCACCGTGATCGGGGTCGCCGGCGACATGGACCTCGAGGAGGCCCTGGCCCGACTCGAGCCCCTGCTCGCAGCCTGGACCACGTCCGGCGAGGCGCCGCCGCTGACGGTCTGGTCGTGGGAGCCCCATCCTCGCCCCGGCGTCTACCTGCTGCCCGGCGACCACAACCAGTGCCATATCCGCATGGGCCGCCCCGTCCCCGACCTGACCGAGAGCTCGCCCGACGGCGCGCTCGCCAAGCTGGTCAGCTTCGGCGTCGGCTACCTGCGCGTGTACTACGAGATCCGCCGCGCCGGCCTGTCCTACGGAACGGCGACGATCCTAGACGTCGATGCCGACCGCGCGACCTTCCGCCTCTCCGGCAGCACCCAGCCGGACCGGGTCCTCGACCTCTTCGGCTCCGCCCGCGGCCAGATCGACCGCCTCACCGACACGCCGCTCGACGAGTCCGCGCTCGCCACGAGCCGGACCTTCCTGCTCAGCCGGTGCAGTCCTATATCCAGGACATCACGATGGGTCGTCCGGCCGGTTTCAATCAGACACTGATGGACCGCTACCAGTCGGCCACGGTGGCGGACCTGGACAGGGTCGACGACACATGGCTCGACTTCGGCCCGGCGCCGGTGGTGGTCGTGGTCGGCACACCCGCGGGAGGCGCGAAAAGCCTCGAAGCGCTGGGACTCGGCCCGGTGACGGTGCTCGAGCCGATCGACTTCGGCCACTGACCACGCACGGCCGGGGCGCAGCTTCCACGCCGCGCCCCGGCCACCCAGTCTTTGACTCCCGCCCGCTTTGACCTTAGCGTTTCCCAATCCCGACCACGCGCCCCCACCCGAGCGAGGAAGCCCCATGAGCGGTCCTGACGACACCAAGATTCCGGAAGAAAACGACGAAAACCGCAACTTCATCCGCGAGATCGTCTATCAGGACGTCCAGAAGGGCACGCACGACGGCCGCGTCCACACGCGCTTCCCGCCCGAGCCCAACGGCTACCTGCACATCGGGCACGCCAAGGCCATCCTCATCGCCTGGGGGCTGGCGCAGGAGTTCGGCGGCAAGTTCAACCTCCGCTTCGACGACACGAACCCGGAGAAGGAAGAGGTCGAGTTCGTCGAGGGCATCCAGCGCGATGTCCGCTGGCTCGGCGCCGACTGGGAGGACCGCCTCTTCTACGCCAGCGACTACTTCGAAACGCTGTACGAATGGGCCCAGCACCTGATCCGCGAGGGCAAGGCGTACGTCTGCTCGCTGACCGAGGCCGACGTGCGCGCCTACCGCGGCACCGTCACCGAGGCCGGCCGCCCCAGCCCGGACCGCGACCGCCCCGCCGAGGAATCCCTCGACCTGTTCGCGCGCATGCGCACCGGCGAGTTCCCCGAGGGCCAGTACACGGTGCGCGCCAAGATCGACATGGCGCACCCCAACATGAAGATGCGCGACCCGCTGCTCTATCGCATCAAGCACCAGTCGCACCACCGCACCGGCGACGCGTGGCACATCTATCCGATGTACGACTTCACCCACGGCCAGAGCGACGCCATCGAGGGCATCACGCACTCCACGTGTTCGCTGGAGTTCCAGGTCAACCGACCACTCTACGACTGGTTCATCCAGAACCTGCCGGTGCCGCACGTGCCGCATCAGTACGAGTTCGCGCGCCTGAACCTGAGCTACACGGTGATGAGCAAGCGCAAGCTGCGGCAGTTGGTCGAGGAAGGCCATGTCACCGGCTGGGACGACCCGCGCATGCCGACGCTCGCGGCGATGCGCCGCCGCGGCTACACGCCCGAGGCGATCCGCGAGTTCTGCGAACGCATCGGTGTGGCCAAGGCCGACAGCACGGTCGACTTCTCGCTGCTCGCGTGGGCCGTCCGCGAGCACCTCAACCGGGTGTCGCCCCGCGTCATGGCGGTGCTGCGCCCCCTGAAGGTGGTCATCACCAACTACCCCGAGGGCCGGACCGAGATGATCGAGTGCGTCAACAATCCCGAGGACGAGTCGGCGGGCATCCGCCAGGTTCCGTTCTCCCGCGAGATCTGGATCGAGCGCGACGACTTCCGCGAGGAGGCGCCCCGCAAGTTCTTCCGGCTGAAGCCCGGCGCCGAGGTCCGTCTCAAGCACTCGTACTACATCACCTGCGACGAGGTGATCAAGGACGACAGCGGCGAGGTCGTGGAGTTGCGCTGCACCTACGACCCCGAATCCAAGGGCGGCTCCACACCCGACGGCCGCCGCGTCAAGGGCACGCTCCAGTGGGTGAGCTGCGAGCACGCCGTGACGGCCGAGGTGAGGCTCTACGACCACCTCTTCAACCAGCCCTTCCCCGAGGAAGGCGGCGGCTTCCTGGCCCACCTCAACCCGGCCTCGCTGGAGACGCTCACCGACTGCAAGCTGGAGCCGTCGCTGGGCGAGGCGCAGCCGGGCGATCGCGTGCAGTTCATGCGGAACGGCTACTTCTGCGTGGACACCAAGGACTCCACGCCGGGCGCGCCGGTGTTCAACCGGACGGCGACGCTGAAGGACAGCTGGGCGAAGATCGAGTCGAAGGGCTAGACACACGACAGCAACAGGACGGCCCGCTTCGAGACGATCGAAGCGGGCCGTCTGCGCTTCCGGCCGTCAACGCAGGGCGTCCTCGATCGCCGAAGCCACCACCTCCACCTCCGCCTCGTCCTCGCGCAGGCGTCCCTTCTCGAGGCCCAGGTCCGCCATCTGCACGCAGCGCAGATTCACCAGTCCCAGGCTTTCGAGAATTCGGCGTCCGCACCCGAGCGAACAGGCGTCGGCCACCACGACCGCGTCGGCCGCGAGCAGCGCGGTGCGCACGCCGGAGATGCGCGCGGCGGCGGCAGCCAGGCAGACGGGCGAACCGAGCCCGCGCTGGGACGCGAGACGGACGGCGCGGTCGGCGATGCGGCCGGCGTCGCAGGCGCCGCCGCAGGAGTAGAGCAGTCGGGGGCCGTGGGCGTAGTCGCAGTCGTTTCGGACGCTCATGGGTTGGTCCTCCCTTTGGCGCCATTCAACCGCTTGACGAGGGAATTGACAACCCCTGCTCGAACCCGACCGTGCGTTCGCCACTTGCGGGTCTGCCGATCCGTCCGTATTCAGGCATGGAATACGACGCACGCACTCGGCGCCGAAACGCCCTCGCCCGCACAGGAGAACGCCCCGTGACCACCCCGCTCCGCCTCCTCTTCCTCTGCACCGGAAACAGCTGCCGCAGCCAGATGGCCGAGGGCTGGGCGCGCCATCTCAAGAACGACCGCTTCGACGTCCGGTCGGCCGGGCTCGAGCCGCACGGCCTGAATCCGTACGCGGTGACCGTGATGCGCGAGGCCGGTGTCGACATCTCCGACCACCGCTCCCAGCACGTCGACGCGTTCGCCGACGAGACGTTCGACGTGGTGGTCACCGTCTGCGACCACGCCCACGAGGCGTGCCCGCTGTTTCCGGGCCACGCGCGTATCGTGCACCGCGGCTTCGACGACCCGCCGCACCTGGCGCGCGGCCTGCACGACCAGGACGCCATCCTCGCCTGCTACCGCCGCGTGCGCGACGAGATCCGCGACTTCGTGGCCGGAATGCCGGAGAGCCTCGACAGGGCGGCGTCCGCATGAGCACGACCGGAACGCCGGACACGCGGCGCCGCATGACGAGCACCTTCGAGCGCCTGCTCTCGGTGTGGGTCGGCCTGGCGATCATCGCCGGCATCGTTCTGGGCCGGCTCGCGCCTGGCGTCGCCCGCAGCCTTGACGGCCTGACGCTCGACGTGGGCGGCGCGCCCGTGGTGTCGATCCCCATCGCGGTCTGCCTGTTCTTCATGATGTACCCGATCATGGTGAAGATCGACTTCGGCCGCGTGGCGCGCGCGAGCCGCAACACCAAGCCGGTGCTCTTGACGCTGGTGATCAACTGGGCGATCAAGCCGTTCACCATGGTCGGGATCGCGACGCTGTTCCTGGGCGTTCTGCTGCGCGGGTTCATCGGCGCCGACGCGGTCGATCTGGTGAAGATGCCGTTCGGTCTGGACCTGCCGGTGGGCGCGATCCACGGCGCCGGTACGGTCGTGCTGCACGAGGGCGTCCGCATGCTCGAGGTGCCGCT
>CAZJMO010000130.1:0-6802 GCA_964547085.1 uncultured Fibrobacteraceae bacterium
CAGCCGGTTGTTCCGGTTGATGACGCGCCGGTACAGATCGTTCAGATCACTGGTCGCGAATCGGCCGCCGTCCAGCGGCACCAACGGACGCAGATCCGGCGGCAGCACCGGCAGACAATCCAGGATCATCCACTCGGGAAGGTTGTTGGACTGGCGGAAGGCGTCGGCCACCTTCAGGCGCTTCAGCAACGACTTCTTGCGCTGGATCGACGACTCGGTCTTGATCTGCGCGCGCAGTTCGCGGTCGAGTTCCTCGAGGTCGAGGCTGGCGATGACGCGACGGATGGCGTCGGCGCCCATGTCCATCTCGCATTCCCATTCGGGATGCTCGTCCTTCAACTCCCACCACTCGTCGTCACTGATGATGTCGCCCGGTTTGAACTCGGTGTTGCCGGGGTCGAGGATCACCGAGGACTCGTAATAGAGCACCCGTTCCAGATCCTTGACCTTCATGTCCAGCAGCTGACCGATCCGGCTGGGCAGGCCCTTGAAGAACCAGATGTGCGCGATGGGTACGGCCAGTTCGATGTGGCCGAGACGCTCACGCCGCACCTTGCTCTGCGTGACCTCGACGCCGCACTTGTCGCAAACGATGCCGCGGAAGCGGATCCGCTTGTATTTTCCGCAGTTGCACTCCCAGTCCTTCACGGGACCGAAGATGCGCTCGCAGAACAGACCGTCCTTCTCGGGCTTGAAGGTCCGGTAGTTGATGGTTTCCGGCTTGGTGACCTCGCCGTAACTCCAGTCGCGGATCTTGTCTGGCGAGGCCAGTTGGATCATGATGGACTTGAAGTCCTGGTGGCCCTTCTCTTCACGCTGCCGATTTCCGAGCATTGCCGTCCTCCTGGCTGCACCCCGCGGGCGCTACCGCTGTGGCCGCCTGGGTCAGATCCTGGGCTCTTTCGCGTCGGGCTCCTCGACCTGGACATCCAGGCAAAGGCTCTGGAGCTCGCGCATCAGCACGTTGAATGACTCCGGGGTTCCCGGTTCGGGCGGATTCTCGCCCTTGACGATAGCCTCGTAGATCCTCGAGCGGCCGGCCACGTCGTCGGACTTGACCGTCAACATCTCCTGCAAGCAATTGGCGGCGCCGTAGGCCTCCAGCGCCCAGACCTCCATCTCGCCGAACCGCTGGCCACCGAACTGCGCCTTGCCGCCGAGCGGCTGCTGCGTCACGAGGCTGTACGGCCCGATGGAACGGGCGTGGATCTTCTCCTCCACCAGATGGTGGAGCTTGAGGATGTAGATCACACCGACGGTGACTTCCTTGTCGAACGGGTCGCCGGTACGACCGTCGTACAGGACCGTTTTGCCGCTCTGCGCCAGGCCGGCCTGTTCAAGGGCGAACTTGATCTCTTCGATCTTGGCGCCGTCGAACACGGGGGTCATCACCTTGAAGCCGAGCTTCTGAGCCGCGATCCCGAGATGCGTCTCGAGGACCTGGCCCAGGTTCATTCGACTCGGCACACCCAGCGGATTGAGCACGATGTCCACGGGCGTACCGTCGGCGAGGTAGGGCATGTCCTCCTCGGCCATGATCTTCGACACGACACCCTTGTTGCCGTGCCGGCCGGCCATCTTGTCGCCCACCTGCAGCTTGCGCCGCCGGGCCACGTAGACCTTGACCAGCTTGACCACGCCAGGAGGCAGCTCGTCACCGCGCAGTGCGCGCTCGCACTCCTTGTCGTACTCCACGTCGATGCGCTCGCGTTCGCGGCTGGCGGCCTCGAACACCGAACGGATCCGCGCGTCCTTCTTCTCGTCCTTCACCAGGGACAGCCCCCAGTGGATGCTGTTGAACTCGAGTTCCTCGAGCACGGCCGCGGTCATCTTGCGGCCGCTCTTGGCCAGCACTTCACCGGTATTCGAGTCGATGACGTGATGCGCGGTCTCGCCGAGGAACAGATCCTGCACACGTTCGACGCAGACCTTGTCGACCTTCTCACGCTTCCGGTTGCGACGCCGACGCAGGGCGTCGAGCTGACGCTTCTCTTCCTTCTTCGAGCGGGCGCTGCGGTCCTGGCGGCTGAACACCCGCACGTCGACCACGATCCCGTCCATGCCCGGAGGCGACTTGAGGCTGGCGTCCTTCACGTCGCCGGCTTTCTCGCCGAAGATGGCCCGCAGCAGCTTCTCCTCGGGGGAGAGCTCGGTCTCACCCTTGGGCGTGACCTTGCCGACCATGATGTCGCCGGCACGAACCCGGGCGCCGCGATAGATCACGCCGTCCTCGTCCAGGTTCTTGAGCGCCTCTTCACCGACGTTGGGAATCTCCCGCGTGATCTCCTCGACACCGCGCTTGGTGTCGCGCACCTGGAGCTCGAACTCCTCGATGTGCAGCGAGGTGTAGATGTCCTCGGACACGCACCGCTCGCTGCAGAGGATGGCATCCTCGTAGTTGTATCCGCCCCAGGGCATGAAGGCCACGAGGAGGTTCCGCCCCAGCGCCAGTTCGCCGCCCTGCGTGCAGGGTCCGTCGGCCAGAACGTCGCCGGTCTTGACCCGCTGCCCGGGCATGACGAGCGGCTTCTGGTTGTAGCAGGTGTCCTGGTTGGAGCGCTTGAACTTCTTGAGCTTGTACTCGACGAGGCCACCGCTCTTGAAGAAGTCCGTGGACTTGACCACGTCCTCGTCGTCGTAGCGGATGGTCACCGCGTCGGCGCTCGAGGCCACGACCTCGCCGTCGGCCTCGGCACAGATCACCGCGCCGGAGTCGATCGCGATCTTCTTCTCCATGCCGGTCCCGACCACTGGCGAATCAGACCGCAGCAGCGGCACGGCCTGGCGCTGCATGTTGCAGCCCATCAGGGCGCGGTTGGCATCGTCGTGCTCCAGGAACGGAATCAACGACGCCGCCGCCGAAACGATCTGCTTCGGCGAAACGTCCATGTATTCGACTTCGTTGGGCTCGGCCAGCGGGTACTCGCCCCTGTACCGGCAGAGCACGCGGTCACGCTCGAAATGACCCTTGCCGTCGACCGGCGCGTTGGCCTGGGCGATGGTCACCCCGTCCTCCTGGTCGGCGGTCAGGTAGTCGATCGAGTTCGAGACCTTGCCGTCCTTGACCACGCGGTACGGCGACTCGATGAAGCCGAACCGGTTGACGCGGGCGTAGGTCGCGAGGCTGGCGATCAGGCCGATGTTCGGGCCTTCCGGCGTCTCGATCGGACACATGCGGCCATAGTGCGTGTAATGGACGTCGCGCACCTCGAAGCCGGCGCGGTCGCGGTGCAGGCCACCGGGGCCGAGGGCCGACAGACGCCGCTTGTGCGTCATCTCGCTGAGCGGGTTCGTCTGGTCCATGAACTGGCTCAGCTGGCTGCTGCCGAAGAAGCTCTGGATCACGGCCGAGACCGTGCGCGCGTTGACCAGGTCGACCGGCGTCAGCGGCTTGTCGCGATCCGATAGGTTCATCCGCTCCTTGATGATGCGGGACATGCGCGACAGGCCGACCGAGAACTGGTTGGCCAGCAGCTCACCCACCGAGCGGATCCGGCGGTTGCCGAAGTGATCGATGTCGTCGATGGTGCCCGTGCCCCTGAAGAGCGCGTTCATCTCGTGGATGATCGCCAGGAAATCGTCGCGCGTCAGCGTGGAGACATCCTTGTCGACGTCGAGATTCAGCCGGCGGTTCATCTTGTAGCGACCGACCTCGGCGAGGTCGTAACGCTTCTCGTGGAAGAACAACCGCTCGAAAAGCTGCGCGGCGACTTCCTCACTGGGCGGCTCACCGGGACGCAGCAGCTGGTAGAACCGGCGCAGGGCCTCGTCGCGCGTCGATGTCGGATCCTTGCGCAGCGTGTTGAGGATCAGGCTCGGGCGATTCACCGACACCTCGTCGGCGGCGATGAGCTTCAACTCGGCCACACCGCTCTGGAGGATCTCCTCCTTCAGCAGCGGATCGATGACCTGGCCGGCCTGCGCGAAGGGCGCCTCGGCGTCGGCCTTCCAGAGGTCGCACGCGAGGACACGGCCCTCGAGTTCCTCGACCAGGGCGTCATATTTCTTGGAGCCCGACTTGGGGATCTTCACCTTTTCCACGGTGTGGAACTGGGTGATGATCTCCTCGTTGTTCTCGAAACCGAGCGCCCGCAGCAGCATGCTCACCGGCTGCTTGCGCTTGCGGTCGATATGCACGTAGAGGATGTCGTTGATATCGGTGGTGAACTCGACCCAGGACCCCCGGTAGGGAATGATGCGTGCGCGGAAAAGGCGACGCCCGTTGGGGTGGATCTCATCACTGAAGAACACGCCCGGTGAACGGTGGAGCTGTGAGACGATGACGCGCTCCGCACCGTTGATCACGAAGGTGCCCTTGTCGGTGATCATGGGCAACTCGCCCAGATACACGTCGTCTTCCTGGATGTCACGAAGCTGGGGCTCGGCGTCCTTGTCGGCGCCCTCCTCCAGTTCCTTGACCACCAGCCGGAGCTTCACCTTCAGCGGCACGCTGAACGTCAGGCTTCGTTCCTGGCACTCCTCGATCCCGTACTTCGGTTCACCCGTGGTGTAGGAGATGTACTCCATGACCAGGTGACCGCGGGTCGAATCGATTGGAAAGACCGTGCGGAAAACCGCCTGCAGGCCGACTTCTTCGCGTTCTTCGGGATTGACCTCGAGCTGTAGGAAGTCATGGTACGACTCGAGCTGCACGGCGAGAAGATTGGGCATCGTCTCCTCGCGTTGGAGCTTCGAGTAGTTGACTCGACCGGTGAACTTATCGACAGGAAAATTCGCAGTCACGAGATCACTTCCTCGCGCGAAGGGGGGTTGCTCGTACACGGGACACCGTCCCCGCGGCGTCGTCGGAACCGCCGTCCCGCGGACTCGAGGTACACGGGACGGCGGCAGCAGAGACCATTGGACCGGCCGCGCCGATCCAGCGGCGAACTACTTCACGTCGATGATCGCGCCAACTTCTTCGAGCTTGGCCTTGAGCTCTTCGGCTTCGGCCTTGGGGATGCCTTCCTTGACCGCGGTCGGAGCGCTCTCCACCAGGGTCTTGGCTTCCTTCAGGCCCAGGCCGGTGATCGCGCGGACCACCTTGATGACCTGGATCTTCTTGTCGCCGATGCCGGTCAGCATGAGGTTGAACTCATCCTTGACTTCCTCGGCAGCCTCGGCTGCGGGCATCGCCGCCATCGCCATGGGGGCAGCGGCGCTCACACCGAACTTGTCTTCCATGGCCTTGACCAGGTCGGCAGCCTCCAGAACAGTCATGTTCTCGATAAGCTCCAGAACCTTCGCGGCGTTCTCAGTCAGCTTGATGTCCTCGGACATTGTCCTCTTCTCCTATTTGTCTGGGTAAGGTCGGCGTTCACTCTCACGAGGCGTGCGCCGTCCCGTTCTTCTCTCTCTAAACTCTAGGCGGCCTCGGCCTTTTGCTTGGCAACTGCGTCGAGGGCCCTCGCCAGCGCCGACATGACACCGTTGATGGTGCCAGCGATGCCGGTCAGCGGCGAATTGATCGATCCCATCATCTGGGCAATCAACTCGTCCCTGCTCGGGATCTTCGACAACGCCACGACCTGTTCCGGAATCAGGAACTGGCCGTCGACGACGCCACCCTTGACCTTCAGCGCCTGGTTGTCCTTGACGAAATCAATGACGACCTTCGCAGGCTCGATCTGGCTCTCGGATCCCATGATCAGGGCCGTGGGGCCCTTCAGGTGATCCTTGAGGAATTCCAGCTCGGCATTGTCCGCGGCAATCATCGCGAGCCGGTTCTTGACGACCCGGCACTCGATGTTCTTGGCGCGGCACTGGGCCCGGAAGGCGGTCATTTGAAGCACCGTAAGCCCGGTATAGTCGGCCATCACGATGGACTGGGCCGTCTTGAACCGGTCGGTGATCGCCTGGACCTCGGCAATCTTCTCGGGACGTGCCATCAGGCATACTCCTTATATCGCGATCCGCCGTAGCGGAACTCTCCCTGGGTCATCAACCCATGCTGGTCGTTTCGATCCTCAGCGAGGGTGTCATGGTGCCGCTCAGGAAGACCGACTTGACGTAGGTCCCCTTGACGGCCGCCGGACGGACCCGGATCAGCTCCCGGAACAGCGCCGTAATGTTCTCGCCGATCTTCTCGGCGCCGAACGAACGCTTGCCCACCGGAGCGTGAATGATCCCGGACTTGTCGACGCGGTACTCGATCCGTCCCGCCTTGGCCTCTTGAACGGCCTTGGAGATATCCATGGTCACGGTGCCGACCTTGGGGTTCGGCATCAAACCACGGGGACCGAGAATACGACCGAGCCGACCGAGCTCGCCCATCATGTCCGGCGTCGCGATGATGACGTCAACATCGGTCCAGCCTTCCTTGATCTTGGGCAGATACTCGTCCGCGCCAACCATGTCCGCACCGGCATCCTTGGCCTCTTGCTCCTTGGGACCGCGCGTGATCACGAGAACACGCACGCTCTTGCCGGTGCCGTTGGGCAGGACAATGGTGCCACGGACCATCTGGTCCGCGTGACGGGGATTGACGTTCAGCCGGACCGCGCAATCCACGGTCTCGTCGAACTTGGCCTTGGGAAAGTTATCCAGGGTCTGCAAAGCAAGTTCGAGACTCATCTCGACGTTCTTGCCCGCAGTGCTCCTGGCGGTGCGATAGGTTTTTCCGCGTTTCATGGACGGTTACTCCGTTCGACTGTGATGGTTCGATCGTGGTCCGCGCGAAATTCCTTTCGCGCGCCGTGACCTCCGGCACCCGATCCGACCCGCCTAGGCGAGCCGCGGCGCCGTGTGTTCCCAGTCTGGGACCGCCTAAACGACCTCCAGCCCCATGCTGCGAGCCGTGCCC
>CAZJMO010000130.1:6812-8956 GCA_964547085.1 uncultured Fibrobacteraceae bacterium
AGGCATGCGGTATTCGCTCGTGTCCCGCGAAGTGATCGCGGCCTCGATCGAGCCGGCGTTGAGGTCTTCCATCTTCAGCGTGGCGATTTCCTTGAGCTGGTCACGCGTCACCGAACCGGCGACACTCTTCCCGGGCTCCGGGCTGCCTGACTGTAGATTAGCGGCCTTCTTCAGGAGGACCGAAGCAGGTGGGGTCTTGGTGATGAACGCGAAGCTCCGGTCTTTGTAGACCGTGATCACCACGGGGATCACCATGCCCATCTGTTCTTTGGTCCGCTCGTTGAAGGCGCCGCAGAACTCCTGGATATTCAATCCATGCTGACCGAGCGCGGGACCAACCGGCGGCGCCGGATTGGCCTGTCCGGCCTTGATCTGCAGCTTGATCTGCGTCATGACTTTCTTTGCCATGAACGACTACTCCTTCAATCGGTGTCTGGACGTATGACACCAGTTTCCGTCCCGCTGCAAGGAGTCCACCACCCGCAGCTTGGGACCGATTCCGGGCCTCCGTCCCGCCTCTATGAACGCCCGCCACGGCAGAGAGGAAGCGTGGCGGTAGCGAGTCCGAACCCCAGACCGGTTCGAACCCACCGACAACAGCCGTGCTGTCAGACCTGCTTGACTTGCAGGAAATCCAGCTCGACCGGAGTCTCCTTGCCGAAGATCGAGATCATGACCTTCAGCTTACCCTTCTCATGATTGATTTCGTTGATGATGCCCACCCAATCGCTGAATGGACCATCCATCACCTGGACGCTGTCGCCCACCTTGTAAGGAATCTCGATCGTGTGCTTGCCCGCGTCCGGTTCCTTGATGCGACCCAGGATGCGGTCGACTTCTTCCTTGGGAACCGCCTGCGGCTTCATGGGGGTACCCCCGATGAATCCGGTCACGCCCGGCACGGAGTTGATGAAGTGCTGGGTCTCCTTCGACATCAGCATTTCCACCAGGATGTAACCCGGCAGGAATTTGCGTTTCGTCGTGACCCGCTTGCCGTTCTTCATCTCGGTGACTTCCTGGATCGGCACCAGGACATCGCCGAAATTCTCCTCCATATGATTCGACTTGATGGCCATTTCGATATTGCGTTTGACCTTGTTCTCGTGCCCCGTGTTCGCGTGGATGGTGAACCATTCCAGACGCGACCGGCGCTCGATCTCGGCCTGATCCTCGGCGCTGAGTTCGATCTTGATGGAGGCCAGCAGGTCCAGCTCGGTCAGCTCCTCATCGGACAACTCGGCGGTGTCGCCGGCCGAACCAGTCTCCACAGACACGTCCGCGTCCTCCTCCGCCACCGCCTCATCGGGCAGATCGAAGAAGAGGTCCTCCGCGGACTCCGGCGCCTCGGCGGCTTCGGTCGCGGTGGTATCCTCGGCGTTGTCCGTGCTCTGGTCGTCGGTGTCCAGCTGTTCGCCGGAGAGCTCCTCGGCCTGCTTTTCCTTGTCGTCGATCATCTCATCCTCGGATGGTAAACGCATAAACGCACCCCGGATAGCAGGGCTCCCACCCAGCCTCCAGGGTCGTTCATTCTTTCATCTCGAAGCTCAACAGGCTTCGAGTATTGGTTCCCGGACCGTCAACCCAGGTTGATGATCGCCTTGACGGCAAGGTCCAGGATCTTATCGACAGCAAACAAGAAGACGGTGATAATCGCCACTGTGACAATCACCACAACAGTGGATTCCCACAGCTGAGCCCTTGCGGGCCAGGAAACCCTCTTCATCTCCTGAGAGGTCTCGCGCAGATAATTCACCAAGCTGGACGACATCTCTGGACCTCTTCCCGGTGCTAGACGACGAAGCTGGCAGGGGCGGCAGGGCTCGAACCCGCGACCCTCGGTTTTGGAGACCGATGCTCTACCAACTGAGCTACACCCCTGCCTCGTCGTTGGTCGCCGCCCGAAAGCGGCGACCGTGCTTCATCAGCGGGTTTCCTTGTGCTGCGTATGCTTGTTGCACCGTGGGCAAAACTTCTTGTACTCCACACGGTCCGGATGCAGCCGCTTGTTCTTCTTGATCGTATAGTTCCTCGCGTTGCACTCGGTGCAGGCAAGGGTGATCCCATCACGCATGGAACCGCAACCTTCGCTTATTCGAGGATCTTCGCGACCACACCCGCACCCACGGTCCGGCCACCTTCGCGAA